>CAUTUU010000006.1:0-53438 GCA_963541545.1 uncultured bacterium
TGATTGACAAAGGGTTTGATTTTTATGTTTATGGGAATATCCCAAATGGTGCTGGATTATCTTCTTCAGCCTCCCTTGAACTCTTAACAGGAGTAGTGGCTGAGCATCTCTTTGACTTAAAATTAGACCGTCTCGATTTGGTCAAGATTGGGAAACAAACTGAGAATAACTTTATCGGAGTCAACTCTGGTATCATGGACCAATTTGCTATCGGTATGGGAGCCGACCAACGTGCTATTTACCTTGATACTAACACCTTAGAGTACGACTTGGTACCACTTGATTTGAAGGACAATGTTGTCGTCATCATGAACACCAATAAACGTCGTGAATTGGCGGATTCTAAATATAATGAACGCCGTGCTGAGTGTGAAAAAGCAGTAGAAGAGTTGCAAGTTGCCTTGGATATTCAGACCTTGGGTGAGTTGGACGAGTGGGCCTTTGACCAATATAGCTATTTGATTAAAGACGAAAATCGTTTGAAACGTGCTCGCCATGCTGTTCTTGAAAACCAACGTACTCTTAAAGCCCAAGCAGCCCTTCAAGCAGGTGATTTGGAAACATTTGGTCGCTTGATGAATGCATCACACGTTTCTCTAGAACATGACTATGAAGTAACTGGCTTGGAATTGGATACCCTTGTCCACACAGCTTGGGCACAAGAAGGTGTTCTCGGTGCTCGTATGACAGGGGCAGGTTTTGGTGGATGTGCTATTGCTTTGGTGCAAAAAAATACAGTTGACGCCTTTAAGGAAGCTGTTGGCAAGCACTACGAGGAAGTCGTTGGATACGCTCCAAGCTTCTATATCGCTGAAGTTGCAGGTGGCACTCGCGTTTTAGACTAGGAGAGCAGTAAATGGACGCTGTAATATTTGATTTAGATGGCTTATTAGCTGATACTGAGATCATTTCTCTAAAAGTTTATCAAGAATTGCTTGAAGATTTTGGAATTCCTTTCACAGAAGAAACATATTCTAGAGAATACAGTGGACATAGGGAAGAGGAGAATGTTCAACGATTTTTGGACACCTATGATTTACCTTGGAACTTTGACCAAACCTTGGAAAAAGTTTATGAACTGGAAGCTCGAATATTAGCTAAAGGTGTAAATTTAAAAAAAGGTGCTAAAAATTTGCTTGCTTTTTTGCAAAGAGAAGGTATTCCAATCGCTTTAGCAACTTCAAGTGTTGAATCTAGAGCTAGAATGATTTTGGATAGTAATGGTATACTGTCCCTATTTGACCATCTAGTTTTTGCAAAAGATGTAAAGCGAAGCAAACCTTACCCTGATATATTTTTAAAGGCCTGTAGTGATTTGAATGTTTTACCAGAGAATTGCTTAGTATTAGAGGATAGTGAAGCAGGGATTGAAGCAGCCTATAGAGCTGGGATACCAGTTATTTGTATTCCAGACTTGAAAATGCCAGCACAGTCTTTCTTAAATAAAACAGAACAAGTTTTTCAGGATTTAGATGCTGTCAGAGACTATTTAGAAAGTAGGAAGGAGAATAAATGAGTCAGGGAATTCTAGATGCATTTATCACGGAAGTTATTGCAGGAAGTTCATTTGAGGAAATGGATCGCATCTACCTAATCAATCGTGTCTTGGCACGAGTGGGAGAAGGTGTTTTGGAAGTTGAGACTGATCTGGATAAATTGATTGACCTCAAGGACCAGATGGTTGAGGAAGCCGTTCGATTAGAGACGATTGAAGATAGTCAGACTGCGCGTGAAATCCTCGGTGCTGAATTGATGGACTTGGTGACCCCTTGTCCGAGTCAGGTTAATCGTGACTTCTGGGGAACTTACGCCCAATCTCCTGAGCAGGCGATAGCGGATTTTTACCAACTCAGCCAGAAGAATGACTATATCAAACTCAAGGCCATTGCTAAAAATGTTGCTTATCGTGTTCCATCTGATTACGGTGAACTTGAAATTACCATCAACCTTTCTAAGCCTGAAAAGGATCCGAAAGAGATTGCGGCAGCCAAGTTGGTGCAAGCTAGTAATTATCCTCAGTGTCAGCTTTGTATAGAGAACGAAGGATATCATGGGCGGGTTAACCATCCAGCTCGCAGCAATCACCGTATTATCCGCTTTGAAATTGCTGGTCAGGAGTGGGGCTTCCAGTATTCGCCCTATGCTTATTTTAATGAGCACTGTATTTTCTTAGACGGTCAGCACCGCCCCATGGCCATTAGCCGTCAGAGTTTTGAGCGTCTGCTGACTATCGTAGAACAGTTTCCAGGATATTTTGCGGGTTCAAATGCGGACCTACCAATTGTGGGGGGCTCTATTCTAACCCATGACCACTACCAAGGTGGACGTCACGTATTCCCTATGGAATTGGCTCCTCTGCAAAAGACTTTCTCTTTTGCTGGCTTTGAGCAGGTTAAGGCAGGGATTGTCAAGTGGCCTATGTCAGTGCTACGTTTGACCTCGGATTCCAAAGAGGAATTGATCAACTTGGCTGATAAGATTTTGAAGGAATGGCGCCAGTATTCAGATCCAAGGGTGCAAGTCTTGGCAGAAAGTAATGGAACACCACACCATACCATCACACCGATTGCCCGTAAACGCGATGGACAGTTTGAGTTGGACTTGGTCTTGCGAGACAATCAGACATCGCCAGAGCATCCTGATGGCATCTATCATCCCCACAAGGATGTCCAACATATCAAGAAGGAAAATATCGGCTTGATTGAGGTCATGGGCTTGGCAATCTTGCCACCACGTCTGAAAGAAGAAGTGGAGCAAGTCGCTAGCTATCTTGTAGGAGAAGCTGTTACAGTTGCCTCTTATCATCAGGAATGGGCAGACCAACTAAGAGCCCAATATCCAGACCTAACAGATAAAGAAAAAGCCCTTGAAATCGTCAAGGATTCTGTGGGTGCTATCTTTGCGCGTGTACTTGAGGATGCAGGAGTCTACAAGCAGACGGAGCAGGGACAGGCAGCCTTTATGCGTTTTGTAGAGCAGGTCGGTATTTTGCCAGGCTAGGAGCTTTCTCCTTGCACAGTCCTATAAAAAGTAGTATCATAGTGTCGTTTGAAATATCAGGAGGAAACGATGAAAGATTTTCATTTTGACGCTATATCTGCCTTTGAAAATTACGAAATTGAACAAATGAGAGATGGTCACGTTGTGGTGACGACCAAAGTAGTGGACTCGTCGCTCAACTACTATGGCAATGCCCATGGTGGTTATCTCTTTACCCTTTGCGACCAGATCAGCGGTTTGGTGGTTATCTCGCTGGGGCTTGATGGAGTGACTCTCCAATCCTCTATCAACTACCTCAGGGCAGGAAAACTCGATGATGTGCTAACCATTAAAGGAGAATGTGTCCATCAAGGTCGCACAACCTGCGTAGTAGATGTCGATATCACTAATCAAGAAGGCAGAAATGTCTGCAAAGCAACCTTTACCATGTTTGTCACAGGCCAGCGGTCAGAAGACAGACAGGTGAGGATATAAAGAAAGGTGAGTGGGATAAATTTATTTCACTCATTTTTAATTTATGAGATATGTTAGAGGGAAATATAAAAGAGAGTGATGAACTACAAAGGTAATAGGTACATATATGTGGTATACTGGTTATAGTAGATTTTAATTGCTTATATCGAGTGAATTCTCATATTAGTGAGGAATTTTTAAATGGAATTACACTTTAATTTAGAATTAGTAGAAACCTATAAAAGTAATAGCCAAAAGGCACGTATCTTAACGGAGGATTGGGTTTATCGTCAGTCTTATTGTCCTAATTGTGGGAACAATCCCTTAAATCATTTTGAAAATAATCGGCCTGTAGCAGATTTTTACTGTAATCATTGTAGTGAGGAGTTTGAACTAAAGAGCAAAAAAGGAAATTTTTCATCAACAATCAATGATGGTGCTTATGCAACAATGATGGAACGTGTGCAGGCAGATAATAATCCTAATTTCTTTTTTTTAACTTATACAAAAAATTTTGAGGTAAATAATTTTCTGGTTCTTCCGAAGCAATTTGTTACACCGAAATCAATTATTCAAAGGAAGCCACTTGCGCCAACTGCTAGACGAGCAGGTTGGATTGGCTGTAACATTGATTTATCACAAGTACCTTCTAAAGGAAGAATATTTCTTGTAAAAAATGGACAAGTTAGAGATCCAGAAAAAGTTACAAAAGAATTTAAGCAAAGTTTATTTTTAAGGAAGAACTCTCTTTCAGCAAGAGGTTGGACCATAGAAATTCTAAATTGTATAGATAAGATAGAGGGTTCAGAATTTACCCTTGAGGATATGTATCGTTTTGAAAGTGACTTAAAAAATATCTTTGTTAAGAACAATCATATCAAAGAAAAGATTAGGCAACAGCTTCAAATATTAAGAGACAAAGAAATAATAGAATTTAAAGGTAGAGGAAAGTATCGGAAATTATGAAAACGAAACAACTTGTTGCATCAGAAGAGGTGTATGATTTCTTAAAAGTTATCTGGCCTGATTATGAAACAGAGAGTAATTATGAAAACTTAAGTTTGATGGTTTATACTTTATCAGACCCTGATTGTGTGAAATGGATATCTGCAAATATAGAATTTGGTGATGAGGAACAACTTTCTTTATTGAATAAAAAATATAGCTGGGAATATGGAGATGAATTGCCAGAGTGGTTGGAAAGTCCCAAACATAGATTAATGCTAATAAGTGAGTTATTGGAGAGAAACTTAAGATGAAAAAGTATACAGTAGAAATTACAGAAACTCTAACCCGTTTAGTAAGTATAGAGGCTGAAAATCCAGATGAAGCCGAACGACTTGTAAGAGAAAAGTATAAGAGTTGTGAAATTGTTCTTGATGCAGATGATTTTCAGGACTATGAGACTAGTATATATGAGTAGATGTTTTTATTTTGTCACACAAAAAAGAGGCTCACACCTCTTTTTTTATTTCTTCTTATGATTTAATACGGCATTGAGGACAATAGCGAGTAGGCTGGCTACGACGATTCCGTTTGAGAAGAACATTTGGAAGGCTGTCGGCATGCTGACAAAGAGATTACTGTTATTTAGTCCGACACCTGCAGCGATTGAAACAGCTGCGATAAGGAAGTTATGTTCATTGTTAGCAAAGTCAACACGAGCGAGGATTTGCATCCCTTGAATCGATACAAAACCAAACATCACCAGCATGGCACCACCGAGGACAGGACTTGGGATGATTTGGGCAAGGGCGCCAAACTTAGGAAGGAGTCCAAGGAGAACCAGGAAACCAGCTGCGTAGTAGATTGGCAGGCGAGTCTTGATACCTGACAATTTAACCAAACCAACGTTTTGTGAAAATCCTGTGTAAGGGAAGGTGTTAAAGATTCCTCCGAGAAGTACGGCCAAACCTTCTGCGCGGTAACCGTTGCGCAGGCGCGTGCTGTCGATTGGGTCTTTCGTGATATCAGACAAGGCTAGGTAAACGCCAGTCGACTCAACCATAGACACCGTTGCGATGATACACATCATGACAATAGATGAGATTTCAAAGGTTGGCATCCCAAAGTAGAGAGGAGTTGGGACATGGACAAGCGGTGCTGCCGCAACAGGAGAGAAGTCCACCAAGCCCATAGTAGCAGCGATGGCAGTTCCAACAACTAGACCAATCAAAATGGAGATCGACTTGATAAATCCTTTGGTAAAGATGTTGATCAAGAGGATAATCAGAACAGTGATAGCTGCAAGCAAGAGGCTTTGACCAGTTGGTTCTGGAACGTTATTTCCCATATTTCCAATAGCGACAGGAATCAAGGTTAAACCAATCGTGGTAATAACAGAACCTGTTACGATAGATGGGAAGAGATTGGCCACTTTTGAGAAAATGCCTGAAACAAGAACTACGTAAATCCCTGATGCGATAAGGGCACCAAACATAGCACCACTACCATGGCTTTGCCCAATCATAATCAAGGGAGCGACTGACTGGAAAGCAACTCCTAGAACGACTGGTAGTCCAATCCCAAAGTATTTGTTGAGTTGGAGTTGGAGGAAGGTTGCCACCCCACACATGAAGATATCTGTAGAAATCAGGTAGGTCAACTGCTCAGCTGAATAGCCAAGGGCTGTCGCAATCATGATGGGAACCAGGATAGATCCTGAGTACATGGCTAATAAGTGCTGCAAGCCAAGAACGGCTGCTTGCGAGTGTTTTTCTTGAGTTTGCATTAGAGATCTGCCTCCTTAAAAATAACTTGACCATTTTCAAGACGGTCCAAACGAGCGAGTGATAGGACAGGATAGCCTGCTTTTTCAAGCAAATCACGGCCATCTTGGAAGGATTTTTCAATCACAATACCGATAGCTTCGACTGTTGCTCCAGCCTGTTCGATGATTTGAATCAAGCCTTTGGCAGCTTGCCCATTAGCAAGGAAATCGTCAATAATCAAGACATTGTCTTCTGGTGAGAGGAATTTTCCAGCGATGGAAACGGTGCTAGTCACCTGCTTGGTAAAGGAGTAGACTTCGGCAGTTAAGATACCTTCGTTCATGGTAATGTTTTTAGCTTTTTTGGCGAAAATCATGGGAACGTTTAAGGCTTCAGCTGTAAAAATAGCTGGGGCAATGCCTGACGCTTCAATGGTCACAACCTTGGTAATGCCAGCAGCAGCGAATTTTTCCGCAAAAACCTTACCAATCTCTCGCATCAAGCTAAAGTCAACTTGGTGGGTTAAAAAGGAATCCACCTTGAGGATGTTATCACCCAAGATATGCCCATCCTTGAGGATGCGCTCTTCTAATAATTTCATAAGACCTCCTAAAGTCTAAAAGCCAATAAATTTCCTTGTTTCAGATTTCTATCCAGTAAAACAGATAGAAAAAAGACCTACTTAATCTCTAAGCAAGTCCCCAAAATAGGCATGGCAAAAAAGACCATCCCCTCAAGCTAACTTACTTATTGTTAGGTGTTCCGGCACCTTGTAGAAACGTCGTGCCAATTCACGACATAAACAAGTAAAACGATATTCAATTTTAAATAGGCTTGCGCCAATGTTTTTATTTTACACTAAATAATTTTAGAAATCAAATGTTTTGTCAGTTTTTTTGGAATAAAAAACGAACAAATCGAAGAAGAAATGGGAAGATTCTCAATTATAAGCTAATATTTATAAGTATTGTCCATTAAAAAAGGCATATTATCAAGATCTGACAATATGCCTTTTTCTGATTTGAAAGATTTTTTCTATTCTCTATTCGCTAAATCTTAAAAAATATCCATCTGGATCCAAAACTGCAAATTCGTGAGGGTAAATAAAGCTATCTCCCACTCGAAATTCTCTTTTGGTCAGCGGACGATAGATAGGATAGTCAGCTTCCAGCAGTTTTTGGTGGAGCTGAGGGACATCTTCAATGCCAAAGGAAATATTGACACCGCGCCCGAAAGGATAGGTTAGTTGGGCTAATTCTTCTGTGCTGCCTTCTTCTAGCATAAGTTGGCAGTCTTCAAGCGAGAGGAAGAGAAATTTCTCCTCTGGACGCTCGTATTCGACAGAAAATCCCAGCAAGTCGCAGTAGAAGTGGCGTGACTTTTCGAGGTCAGATACTACAAATTCAGGAATGACAGCTTGATAGTCCATTAGTTTTCTCCTTAGAGTTCAATCTCCATGACAATGGGTGTGTGGTCTTGGCGCGCACCAGAGTCAATCATATCAGACTTGGTCACCTTGTCAGCGATGCGGTTACTTGTGAGCCAGTAGTCGATTCTCCAGCCTGTATTGTTGATTTTAGAAGTTTTGCTACGTTGTGCCCACCAAGTGTAGCGTTCTGGAACATCGCCGTGAATGTGGCGGAAGGTGTCGGTAAATCCAGTTGCCAAAAGGTTGGTAAATCCAGCACGTTCCTCGTCGGTAAATCCAGGTGAACGGCGGTTGCTAGCAGGATTTGCAAGGTCGATTTCATTGTGGGCTACGTTATAGTCACCAGTCGCAAGGACTGGTTTTTCTTTGTCTAGTTCAGCCAAGTACTCAGCATATTTGACATCCCAGACTTGGCGTTCTTCCAAGCGTTTGAGACCATCGCCAGCATTTGGAGTGTAAACTTGGGTCACGAAAAATTCATCAAATTCCAAGGTGATGATGCGGCCTTCCAAGTCCATGGTAGAAGGTGCACCGATTTCTGGAAAAGTGACAGTGGGTGTGAGTACTTTCTTATAGAGGAACATGGTTCCGGCATAGCCTTTGCGGGCAGGTTCTTGGGAAGAGCGCCACGTGTTTTCGTAGTTTGGAAAGAGTTCAGCTAAAATTTCCAAGTGTTTCTTTGTAGGACCCTTGGCAGAAAGCTTGGTTTCTTGGATAGCGATGATATCAGCATCTTCAGCGACCAAGGTTTGTAGGACTTCTTGGGACAATTTCGCGCGAGCTGAGTCACTAGTTAGGGCTGCATTGAGGGAATCAATATTCCATGAGATAAGTTTCATAAAGTTACCTTTTTCATTCAGATTATAGATTTTATTATACCAAAAAAAGGTCTATTTCCCCAACGTATGGTTTGAAAAATCACTCTTTAGACTTTATCATGAGAAAACAAAAACTCTTGAAACTATTTTGAAAAAAATCTAAATAGTTATTGTATTTAGAATGGAAAGGTGTATAATGTTATTTAGAAAAACATCTAAATAGAAAGCGAAGTGTACAAATATGTCAAATAAGAGAACAATCTTTCTTTTTGTAGTCTTGTCTTATGGCCTTGCTTGGATAGTATGGTTGACACTATGGCTAAGTGGTGTTGGTCTAAATTCTCCATGGAGTCAGCTTGCTAGTATTGTAGCCATGTGGATGCCTGCGCTTGCAGTCTTTCTCTTAGGGAAAATCACGAATCAATCTAGTGGAATCAAATCTAAATTAGTCGTGAATCTCAAGAGGAACTGGAGCTTTTACTTACTAGCTATCTGGTTACCAGCAGTTATCAGTTTTTTAGGAGCAGGACTTTATTTTTTTGTATTTCCTAGCAATTTCAGCCTTGGTTTTGAATCTATTCAAGCTATTTTACAAGAAAAAGGAGTCCTTCAATCACCGATTCCCTTATCTTTTTTGGCTTTGATTCAAATCCTAGCTAGTTTGACCTACGCTCCTTTTCTTAATAGTTTCTTTGCATTGGGGGAGGAAATTGGTTGGCGGGGCTATCTTTATCCAGTGCTAAGAGAACGCTTTTCACTAGTCCAGACTCATGTCTTACTTGCTCTCATTTGGAGTCTATGGCATTTACCAATCAATTTGCAAGGATATAATTATGGCCTTACTTATTTTGCTTATCCCGTTTTGGGAGTTGTTGCTATGTTTCTATTTTGTTTTAGCCTAGGAATATTGTTGAGCTGGTTGTTGGAAAAGACAGGTTCTATCTGGGCTTCTGCCCTATTTCATGGGGCAATCAATGCAACTGCAGGTATTGGGTTACTCTTTCAATTACCAGGAGAAAAAGTTTCAAGCCTCTTGATTTTAGGCCCATCACCGACCGGAATGCTATCAGTTCTACCTTGCTTATTTCTAGCCCTACTAATATTACAAAGGGAAAGGAGGCATTATGAGTTTTGCAAATAGCTTTAAAGCCTTATCTCATCCAGTTAGGAGAGAGATTTTAAATTTACTCAAAGCAGGTAGATTATCTGCAGGAGAAATTGCCAGTCAATTTGAGTTGACTAGTGCAACTATTTCACACCATCTCACGATTTTGAAAGCAGCAGATTTGATTCATGAAATGAAAGAAAAAAACTTTATTTACTATGAGTTAAATACATCGGTTTTAGAGGATATAATGGTTTGGTTAGCAGATCTGAAAGGAGATCATTTTGATGAAGATAAAAATCAATAAGAAATTGGTATTATTTACGAGCATTCTCATCCTACTACCTTCCCTTGTAGGTTGTGTTTTCTGGAATCAATTACCAGAGGAGATACCCACTCATTTTAATCTACTGGGTCAAGCAGATGGCTACAATCATAAAATGTCTGCTATCTTTGGATTACCTACTCTCATGCTTTTGATGCATTGGTTACTTCTATTTATAATGATTAAGGATCCTAAATCTAGCAATATCAGTTCAAAAATACAACTTTTGATTTACTGGATTATTCCTTTCATATCTTGTCTATTAATGATTTCTATCTTCGGAGAATCTTTGGGTTATTCTATGATGAGTGGGCTACTAGCTCAGATTTTTATGGGAGTCGTGATGATCGTAATTGGAAATTATCTACCAAAAACACGCCGAAATTATATAATCGGTATTCGACTACCGTGGACCTTGGAGAATGATGAAAACTGGAGAAAAACGCATCGTCTAGCTGGAAAAATTTGGGTATTAGGAGGATTGTTATTGTTTCTAAATTCCTTTGTGCAACTATATGTTTACTGGGTATTCTTCTTGACACTTTTCTTTGTAGTGATAATTCCTAGTGTCTATTCTTATCAATTATCAAAATTAGAATCTTGAAACAGGTATTTGAGTCATTAGTTAGAGAAGTTGGTCTGATAAGTCTATTTCCCCAACGTATGGTTTGAAAAATCACCCTCTTTCGTTTATAATGAAGAATGATTTTATGAAAGGGAGTGAAAATAAATGAAATTTTACTCATATGACTATGTGCTTAGTCAAATCAGTCAGCAAAATGGTATCATGATTGGTTTTGAGATTGTTCTCTTAGCTATCACAGGATTTTTTGCTTTTAAGGCCTATCGAGATAAAAAGGGGACTAAGTTTCGGGAATTGGTCATGATTTTAGCCCTGACCTTAGTGGCCATGCTTTTGGTGACAATTTCAAAATACCAGACCAATCAAGCCTCTAATAATCAATTTCAAACTTCCCTTCATTTCATAGAGGTCATTTCCAAAGACTTGGGAGTGGATAAATCAGAAGTTTATGTCAATACTTCTGCAGCCATTGATGGAGCACTTATCAAGGTAGGTTCAAATTTCTATCGTGCCATGAACGGGAGCGAACCAGACAAGTATCTTTTAGAGAAATTAGAATTGCATCAAACAGACGCTATTGAATTGGTGGAGGTAAACAAATGACACTCAACTATATGGAAATTTTAATCAAACTGGCCTTGGGTCTTTTCTCGCTTGTTTTTGTTATCAATGTGACAGGAAAGGGGAACCTAGCACCTAACTCTGCGACAGACCAAATTCAGAACTATGTTCTTGGTGGTATCATCGGTGGGGTGATTTACAATAGTTCAATCAGTATCCTGCAGTATGCAGTGATTTTGATGATGTGGACGATTTTGGTCTTGACCCTCAAGTGGCTCAATAACAATGTTCGTTTTGTCAAACACTTGATTGATGGCAAGCCAACTCTCCTCATCAAAAATGGGAAGATTGACCCAGAAGCCTGTCGTTCCGTTGGTTTGTCTGCATCGGATGTAGCCCTCAAACTTCGTAGCCAAGGGATTTTCCAGATGAAACAGGTCAAACGAGCTGTGCAAGAGCAAAATGGTCAACTCATCGTGGTCCAAATGGGAGATGAAAATCCTAAGTATCCAGTTGTGACTGACGGTGTCATTCAAGTCGATGTCTTAGAATCGATTGGTCGTAGCGAAGAGTGGCTGCTTGATAACCTCAGCAAACAAGGGCATGACAATGTTGCCAATATCTTTATCGCTGAGTATGACAAGGGTGCCGTCACAGTTGTAACCTATGAATAAGAAAAACCTGGGGTCTTGGCCTCAGGTTTCCATTTGCAATCAGAAAGGGATTTTATGTCCATTATTCAAAAACTTTGGTGGTTTTTCAAGTTAGAAAAACGCCGTTATTTAGTCGGGATTGTGGCCCTGGTCTTGGTTTCCGTCCTCAATCTCATTCCACCTATGGTCATGGGGCGGGTCATTGATGCCATCACATCGGGGCAATTAACCCAGCAGGACCTCCTTCTTGACCTATTTTACCTGTTGCTTGCTGCCTTTGGGATGTACTATCTGCGTTATGTTTGGCGTATGTATATCCTTGGGACTTCCTACCGTCTGGGACAGATTATGCGTTCTCGCTTGTTTGAGCATTTCACAAAAATGTCTCCAGCCTTTTATCAGACCTATCGGACGGGGGATCTGATGGCACATGCCACCAATGATATCAATGCCTTAACCCGTCTGGCAGGGGGCGGTGTCATGTCTGCGGTGGATGCCTCAATCACAGCTTTAGTAACCTTGTTGACCATGCTCTTTAGCATTTCATGGCAGATGACTTTGGTTGCCATTCTTCCCCTGCCTTTCATGGCTTATGCGACCAGTCGTTTAGGTAGAAAGACACATAAGGCTTTTGGCGAATCACAGGCTGCCTTTTCTGAACTCAATAACAAGGTGCAAGAGTCCGTATCAGGTATCAAAGTGACCAAGTCTTTCGGGTATCAGGCGGACGAGTTGAAGTCTTTTCAGGCAGTCAATGAATTGACCTTTCAAAAGAACCTGCAAACCATGAAATACGATAGTCTCTTTGATCCTATGGTTCTCTTGTTTGTTGGTTCATCCTATGTTTTAACGCTTTTGGTAGGCTCCTTGATGGTTCAGGAAGGGCAAATCACGGTTGGGAATCTAGTCACCTTCATCAGCTACTTGGATATGTTGGTCTGGCCTCTTATGGCCATCGGTTTCCTTTTTAATATCACTCAGCGAGGCAAGGTTTCTTACCAGCGTATTGAAAATCTTTTGTCTCAGGAATCTCCAGTAAAAGACCCAGAGTTTCCTCTGGACGGTATCGAAAACGGACGTTTGGAATATGCCATTGATAACTTTGCCTTTGAAAATGAGGAAACACTAACGGATATTCACTTCAGCTTGGAAAAAGGGCAAACTCTGGGCTTGGTTGGTCAGACAGGCTCTGGGAAAACGTCCTTGATTAAGCTCCTCTTGCGTGAATACGATGTGGATAAGGGAGCTATTTACCTAAACAGTCACGATATTCGGGACTACCGTCTGACAGATCTTCGTAGTCTTATGGGCTATGTTCCTCAGGATCAGTTTCTCTTTGCAACCTCTATCTTAGAAAATATCCGCTTTGGCAATCCTAACTTGCCCCTTTCAGCGGTCGAGGAAGCGACCAAGCTAGCTCAAGTATACCAAGACATTGTAGCCATGCCTCAGGGATTTGATACGTTGATTGGTGAAAAGGGAGTCAGTCTTTCTGGTGGTCAAAAGCAACGTCTGGCTATGAGTCGGGCTATGATTTTAGATCCTGATATTTTGATTTTAGATGATTCCTTGTCAGCCGTGGATGCCAAGACAGAGTATGCAATTATTGACAATCTCAAGGAGACGCGCAAGGACAAGACAACCATTATCACAGCTCATCGTCTCAGTGCGGTTGTCCATGCAGATTTGATTTTAGTTCTGCAAAATGGACAGATTATCGAACGAGGCACGCACGATGACTTGCTAGCCCTGGATGGCTGGTATGCTCAAACCTACCAGTCTCAGCAGTTGGAAATGAAAGGAGAAGAAGATGCAGAATAAACAAGAACAATGGGCTGTATTGAAGCGCTTGATGTCCTATCTCAAGCCCTATGGACTCCTGACCTTTTTGGCACTCAGTTTTCTCCTAGCGACGACGGTCATTAAAAGTGTCATTCCTCTCGTGGCTTCCCACTTTATCGACCAGTATCTCAGCAATCTTAACCAACTGGCCGTTACCGTTTTACTGGCCTACTATGGCCTTTATATCCTACAAACTCTGGTCCAGTATGTCGGTAATCTTCTCTTTGCACGGGTGTCATACAGTATTGTTAGGGATATTCGTCGCGATGCCTTTGCAAATATGGAGAAACTGGGTATGTCTTATTTTGACAAGACGCCAGCAGGCTCCATCGTTTCTCGTTTGACAAATGATACCGAGACCATCAGTGATATGTTTTCGGGGATTTTGTCTAGCTTTATCTCAGCAGTTTTCATTTTTCTGACAACCCTTTACACCATGTTGGTGCTGGATTTTCGTTTGACAGCTTTGGTCTTGCTCTTTCTACCCTTGATTTTCATTTTGGTCAATCTCTATCGGAAAAAATCAGTGAAAGTCATCGAGAAGACCAGAAGTCTCTTGTCAGATATCAATAGTAAGCTGGCAGAAAATATCGAAGGAATTAGGATTATTCAGGCCTTTAATCAAGAGAAGCGCCTGCAGGCAGAATTTGATGAGATCAATCAAGAACACTTGGTCTACGCTAACCGTTCTGTAGCCTTGGATGCCCTCTTTTTGCGTCCTGCCATGAGTTTACTGAAACTTCTAGGTTATGCCGTTTTGATGGCCTACTTTGGCTACCGTGGCCTTTCTATCGGGATAACAGCCGGAACCATGTATGCCTTTATCCAGTACATCAATCGTCTCTTTGATCCCTTGATTGAGGTGACGCAAAATTTTTCAACCCTTCAAACATCTATGGTGTCTGCAGGGCGTGTATTTGCCTTGATTGACGAGAAGACCTATGAGCCTCTTCAAAAAGATGGGCAAGCCAAAGTCCAAGAAGGCAATATTCGTTTTGAACATGTGTGTTTCTCATATGACGGTAAACATCAGATTCTGGATGATATTTCCTTTTCGGTTAACAAGGGTGAAACCATTGCTTTTGTGGGTCATACCGGTTCAGGGAAATCATCTATTATCAATGTCCTTATGCGTTTTTATGAATTTCAGTCAGGGCGGGTCCTCTTGGATAGTGTGGATATCAGGGATTTCAGTCAGGAAGAGCTGAGAAAAAACATCGGTCTGGTCTTGCAAGACCCCTTCCTCTATCACGGGACTATCAAGTCCAATATCGATATGTACCAAGATCTTAGTGATGAGCAGGTTCAGGCTGCGGCTGCCTTTGTGGATGCAGATTCCTTTATTCAGGACCTTCCGCTGGGATATGATGCACCTGTTTCTGAGCGTGGTTCGAGTTTTTCAACTGGACAGCGTCAGCTTCTCGCCTTTGCCAGAACAGTCGCCAGCCAGCCTAAAATCTTGATTTTGGATGAAGCGACAGCCAATATTGACTCTGAAACAGAAAGTCTGGTTCAAGCTTCTCTGGCGAAGATGAGACAGGGGCGGACAACCATTGCCATCGCCCACCGCCTTTCTACTATCCAAGATGCCAACTGTATCTATGTTTTGGACAAGGGGCGAATTATTGAGAGTGGAACCCATGAAGAACTCTTGGCCTTGGGAGGAACCTATCACAAGATGTATAGCTTGCAGGCAGGGGCTATGTTCTAATACTCTTTGATTTTCATTGAGTATAAAAAGGAAATCCGTCAAATTACAGATTTCTTTCACCGCCTTTTCCATTTTGTGGTATAATGAAAAATGTTGACAAATAGTATAATAAAAACAAAGGAGAAACAGCATGCTGAAATGGGAAGACTTGCCCGTGGAAATGAAATCAAGCGAGGTTGAGTCTTACTACCAGCTTGTCTCTAAAAGGAAGGGTTCGCTGATTTTCAAGCGTTGCTTGGACTGGGTTCTGGCCTTGGTCTTGCTAATTTTGACTTCCCCAGTCTTTCTCATCTTGAGCATTTGGATCAAGTTGGATAGCAAGGGGCCTGTTATTTACAAGCAAGAGCGCGTGACCCAGTACAACCGTCCTTTCAAGATTTGGAAGTTCCGTACCATGGTGACGGATGCGGATAAAAAAGGTAGTCTGGTGACTTCTGCTAACGATAGTCGCATTACCAAGGTTGGGAATTTTATCCGCCGTGTGCGTTTGGACGAACTGCCTCAGCTGGTCAATGTTCTTAAAGGCGAGATGTCCTTTGTAGGGACGCGTCCTGAAGTGCCACGTTACACAGAGCAGTACAGCCCTGAAATGATGGCGACCTTGCTTTTGCCAGCAGGGATTACCTCTCCAGCCAGCATCAACTACAAGGATGAGGACACCATCATCAGTCAAATGACCGAAAAAGGCCTATCAGTTGACCAAGCCTATGTAGAGCATGTTCTTCCTGAAAAGATGCGCTATAACCTCGCCTATCTCCGAGAATTTAGTTTCCTTGGAGACATCAAAATCATGTTTCAAACCGTGTTTGAAGTGCTAAAATAAAGTAGTCATAAGAAAATGAGTACAGATAAAAGGAGCAAATCAATGCCAAATTACAATATTCCATTTTCACCACCCGATATTACAGAAGCAGAAATTGCTGAAGTTGCGGACACCCTTCGTTCTGGTTGGATTACAACAGGTCCGAAGACAAAAGAACTGGAGCGTCGCTTGTCTCAATATACACAGACGCCAAAGACTGTCTGCCTCAACTCTGCAACTGCAGCTCTTGAGTTGATTTTGCGAGTCTTGGAAGTGGGACCTGGAGATGAAGTCATCGTTCCAGCTATGACCTATACAGCTTCATGTAGTGTCATCGCTCACGTGGGAGCGACCCCTGTCATGGTGGATATCCAAGCAGGTACTTTTGAAATGGACTATGACTTGCTTGAGCAAGCCATTACTGAAAAAACTAAGGTGATTATCCCGGTTGAGCTTGCGGGGATTGTTTGCGACTATGACCGTTTGTTCCAAGTTGTGGAGAAAAAACGTGACCTCTATACTGCTGCAAGCAAGTGGCAAAAAGCCTTTAACCGTATCGTGATTGTTTCTGATAGTGCCCATGCTTTGGGATCTACTTATAAAGGGCAACCTGCTGGTTCTATCGCTGACTTTACTTCCTTCTCATTCCATGCTGTTAAGAATTTTACAACTGCTGAGGGTGGAAGTGCGACTTGGAAGGCCAATCCAGCGATTGATGACGAAGAGATGTACAAGGAATTTCAAATCCTTTCCCTTCACGGTCAAACAAAGGATGCCCTTGCTAAGATGCAACTAGGCTCATGGGAGTACGATATCGTCACACCAGCCTACAAGTGCAATATGACCGATATTATGGCATCACTTGGATTGGTACAATTGGATCGTTATCCTGGTTTGCTACAACGTCGTAAGGACATTGTGGACCGCTATGATCGTGGTTTTGCAGGTTCTCGCATTCGTCCATTGGCACACAAGACTGATACAGTTGAATCATGCCGCCACCTCTACATCACCCATGTAGAAGGTGCTAGCCTAGAAGAACGAAACCTCATCATCCAAGAATTGGCCAAAGCAGGAATTGCAAGTAATGTACACTACAAACCGCTTCCGCTTTTGACAGCCTATAAGAATCTTGGTTTTGATATGGCGAATTATCCTAAGGCCTATGCCTTCTTTGAAAATGAAATTACCCTCCCTCTTCATACAAAATTAAGCGATGAAGAAGTGGACTATATCATTGAGACTTTCAAAACAGTTTCTGAAAAAGTGCTAACTTTATCAAAAAAATCGTAAAAAAGTCTTGACAAAGAAAAAACAAAGTATTAAAATAAGTTCAACAAATCAGAAAAGTAACTATTTTTGATCTTCAGGGAGCCTGTGGTGATTGTGAACAGGTGGTTGGAAGTAGTGAAAGTGGGCTGATTTTAAAAATGAATTTGAAACAATGAAAATTCGGTGCGCACACCTTACAGTGCAACTTGTTGTTAGACAAGATAGAGATGTAAAGGGGAATAGTCCCTTTATAATTGAGGTGGCACCGCGTTACCAACGCCCTCACACGGAATTTAATTCTGTGTGTGGGCTTTTTTCTATCCGTCATTTTGTTTATCTTTTATTAGGGCGTTAAGTCGCTTTGATGAACTTGAGTTCTATCTGCAGCTCCTTGCCTACTACTAAAAGCAAACAAAAAGGCCGGATTAATATGGAAAGAGGAAAAATTTTATGACAACTAAAGGTTATTTTGGACAATTTGGTGGTAGTTTTGTACCGGAGCCGATTCAGGCTTTGTTGGATGAGTTGGAAGTGACATTTGACAAGTACAAGGATGATCCAGAGTTTTTGGCAGAATTTCGCCATTACTTGAAGGATTATTCAGGTCGCGAAACACCGCTCTATTTTGCAGAAAGTTTGACAGAGCACCTAGGTGGAGCTAAGATTTATCTCAAACGTGAAGACCTTAACCACCTTGGTTCTCACAAGCTCAACAATGTTTTAGGACAAATTCTTTTGGCCAAACGCATGGGAAAAAGACGAGTGATTGCTGAAACAGGAGCTGGTCAACATGGTGTTGCGACAGCAGCGGCTGCAGCCAAGTTTGGTATGGCCTGTGATGTCTACATGGGGGCAGAGGATGTGGAGCGTCAACGTCTCAATGTTTTCCGTATGGAGATGATGGGAGCAACTGTTCACGCAGTTGAAACAGGGACACGAACTCTCAAGGATGCGGTTGATGCAGCCTTTGGAGCATGGATGAATGATCTTGAAGCCTTTTATGTTCTGGGATCTGCTGTAGGTCCTCACCCTTATCCTACAATTGTCCACGAGTTCCAAAAGGTCATCAGTGAAGAATCTCGCCGTCAAATCTTAGAAAAAGAAGGCCGTTTACCAGACTACGTTATTGCCTGTGTAGGTGGTGGTTCAAATGCCATTGGTGCTTTTTCACAGTATGTGGCTGATGAAGAAGTCAAATTGGTTGGAGTAGAAGCTGCTGGTCACGGACTTGACACAGATAAGCACGCAGCTACTATGACAACAGGTAGTATCGGAATTGTTGACGGCATGAAGACCTATGCAGTCTTTAAGGAAGACGGAGAGTTGGCTCCAGTTTACTCTATCTCAGCTGGTTTGGACTATCCAGGGGTTGGCCCAGAACACGCCTACTTCAAAGATTCAGGTCGCGTGGAATATGTGGCTGCGACGGACGAAGAAGCTGTTCAGGCTCTCCTCCTTCTTAGCAAGACTGAAGGAATTA
Organism: uncultured bacterium; assembly: GCA_963541545.1. Lineage (GTDB taxonomy): Bacteria > Bacillota > Bacilli > Lactobacillales > Streptococcaceae > Streptococcus. Next base: position 18,746 of record CAUTUU010000006.1, read on the forward strand.
TCCCAGCGATTGAAAGTTCGCACGCTATCGCAGAAGCGGTTAAACGTGCACCGAAACTAAGTAAAGATGACATTATCATCATCAATGTCTCTGGTCGTGGAGACAAGGACGTAGCTGCGATTGCAGACTACCTAGAAGCTAAAAAATAATAGATGGAAAAATTACAGTCTTTTCTCTCACAGAGAGCTTGTGGTTGCTGGAAACAAGCAGAGAAAGCTGTAAGGTTGGGTCCATCTGAAACGAGAGAAGAAAACATAATTCTCAAGGGAGTGCCCTTTATCGCACAACCTGTTACAGGAGCTTTCTGAGACAGGAATGAGAGATAGGAGAAATCCTATAATTGAGGTGGCACCGCGAATTTCGTCCTCACGCAAGTTGTTTTGCGTGGGGATTTTTCATACAGTCGCCACGGACTAGAAGTAGAACTGAAAGGGAAATTACAATGGAACGAATCATTCATGGAGATGTCTTATCACCAATCTTGGCTTATATGCGCCTAAAGGGGCAACACAAGGTTATCTTAGAGAGTATTCCGAGAGACAAGGAAACAGCTCGTTTTTCTATCCTAGCCTATAATCCAGTTTTTGAGATTAAGTTTGAAAATGGAGTCCTTTATCAAAATGGTCAAGTGATTGATCGGGATCCCTTGGATTTCCTTTATGAAGTGACTCATAAGAGCCAGCACCATTCAGACCTACCTTTTGGTGGGGGAGCTATTGGCTTTGTCGGTTACGATATGATTTCGCTCTATGAAGAAATTGGTCAAATCCCTGAGGATACAATTGGAACGCCAGATATGCATTTCTTTGTCTATGAGAGCTACATGGTTTTTGATCACAAGAAGGAAAAAATCCATGTCATTGAGGATGCTCTCTACAGCGAGCGCAGTCAAGAAGATTTGGAAAAAGCCTTGAATCAAGTGCTTGAGGAATTACGCATCCCTGCTCCAAATGAATTTGAAGACTTGGATCTATATCCGCTGGACTTCAAACCGCATATCGCTCCTCAGAAGTTTGAGGAAATGGTGGAAACCGCTCGCGACTTGATTCGTAACGGAGATATGTTCCAATGCGTGCTCAGTCAACGCTTCTCAGCAGAAGTTACTGGAAATCCATTTGACTTCTACAGAAATCTTCGCGTGACTAATCCATCCAATTACCTCTATTTCTATGATTTTGGAGATTATCAAATCATCGGTGCTAGTCCTGAAAGTTTGGTTTCTGTCAAAAACGGCATCGTGACAACCAATCCGATTGCGGGTACACGACCAAGAGGGGCTACGGATGAAGAGGACAAGGCTTTGGCGACAGATTTACTTTCTGATGAGAAGGAAACAGCAGAACATCGGATGTTGGTAGACTTGGGACGCAATGATATCGGCCGCATCTCTGAAACAGCAAGTGTCCAAGTTACCAAGTATATGGAAGTGGAGCTTTTCCGCTATGTCATGCATTTGACTAGCGTGGTGAAAGGACGTTTGCTTCCAGAACTCACTGCCATGGATGCCTTGAAATCAACACTTCCAGCTGGAACAGTTTCAGGAGCACCCAAAATTCGAGCTATGAGACGTATCTATGAACTGGAAATAGAAAAACGGGGCGTGTACGCAGGAGCGATTGGATACTTGTCTGCGACGGGTGATATGGATTTCGCTATTGCCATCCGAACTATGATTCTCAAAAATCAAACAGCCTATGTGCAGGCTGGGGCAGGGATTGTCTACGACTCCATCGCCCAAAACGAATACCAAGAAACCATTAACAAGGCTAAATCTATGACTAGAATTGGAGAACTAAGACCATGATTTTATTGATTGACAACTATGATTCTTTTACCTATAACTTGGCGCAGTACATTGGGAATTTTGCAGAAGTGCAGGTCTTGAGAAATGATGATCCTAAGCTGTATGAAGAAGCTGAAAAAGCAGATGGTCTGGTCTTTTCTCCTGGTCCTGGTTGGCCAGTTGATGCTGGAAAGATGGAAGATATGATTCGTGACTTTGCCGGCAAGAAGCCGATTCTAGGGATTTGTTTGGGTCACCAAGCCATCGCAGAAGTCTTTGGTGGGAAGCTAGGCTTGGCACCAAAAGTCATGCATGGGAAACAGAGCAATATCAGCTTTGAAGCGCCATCTGTTTTGTATCAAGGTATTGAGGATGGCCGTGCGGTCATGCGTTACCACAGTATTTTAATTGAAGAGATGCCAGAAATCTTCGAAGTGACAGCTCGTTCGACTGATGACCAAGCCATCATGGGGATTCAACATAAAAACCTACCGATTTATGGCTTCCAGTACCATCCAGAGAGCATTGGAACGCCAGATGGCTTGTCTTCTATTCGGAATTTTATCGAGAAGGTTGTAAAGTGAGGAAACTAGGATGAAAGAGATTATTGAAAAATTAGCAAAATTTGAAAATTTATCAGGTGTGGAAATGACGGATGTCATTGAGCGTATCGTAACTGGACGTGTAACAGAGGCACAGATTGCTTCTCTCCTTTTGGCTCTTAAGATGAAGGGGGAAACACCTGAAGAGCGCACAGCTATTGCACAAGTCATGAGAGGACATGCCCAACACATTCCAACTGAAATCCATGATGCTATGGACAACTGTGGTACAGGTGGGGACAAGTCTTTCAGCTTTAACATTTCCACAACTGCAGCCTTTGTCTTGGCTGGTGGCGGTGTCCATATGGCAAAACATGGTAATCGCTCGATTTCTTCTAAATCTGGTTCTGCAGATGTCCTCGAAGCTTTGGGGATTAATTTAGACCTCAAACCAGCTGAACTAGGTAAGGTCTTTGATAAAACTGGCATCGTCTTTCTCTTTGCCAAAAATATGCACCCAGCCATGAAATACATCATGCCAGCTCGTTTGGAACTAGGAATTCCAACGATCATGAACTTGACTGGTCCCCTGATTCACCCAATGGCCTTGGAAACACAGCTTCTTGGCATTAGTCGTCCAGAACTCCTAGAGAGTACAGCTCAGGTTTTGAAAAATATGGGTCGTAAACGTGCCATCGTGGTTGCTGGACCAGAAGGATTGGATGAAGCTGGTTTGAATGGAACAACCAAGATTGCTCTTCTTGAAAATGGCGAAATCACCTTGTCAAGCTTTACTCCAGAGGATTTAGGGATGGAGCGCTACGCTATTGAAGATATCCGTGGAGGGAATGCTCAGGAAAATGCAGAAATTTTGCTTAGTGTTCTTCAAAACGAACCAAGTCCATTCTTGGAAACGACAGTTTTAAATGCTGGTCTTGGTTTCTATGCTAATGGTAAGGTAGCTAGTATCAAGGAAGGAGTTGCCTTGGCTCGTCAAGTGATTGCTAGTGGCAAGGCCCTTGAAAAACTCAGACTGTTACAGGAGTACCAAAAATGAGTCAGGAATTTTTAGCACGAATTTTGGAGCAGAAGGCGCGTGAGGTCGAGCAGATGGAGCTGGAGGAAATCCAGCCCCTGCGCCAGACCTATCGTTTGGCTGAATTTTTGAAGAATCACCGTGACCATTTGCAGGTAATCGCTGAAGTCAAGAAGGCTAGCCCTAGTCTGGGAGATATCAATCTCGATGTGGATATTGTGCAACAGGCCCAGACTTATGAAGAAAACGGAGCAGTGATGATTTCTGTTTTGACAGATGAAGTTTTCTTTAAAGGACATTTGGATTATCTACGGGAGATTTCCAGTCAGGTACAGATTCCGACGCTCAACAAGGACTTTATTATCGATGAAAAGCAAATCATCCGCGCTCGCAATGCAGGTGCGACAGTTATCTTGCTCATTGTGGCTGCCTTGTCCGAAGAACGTCTTAAGGAACTGTATGACTATGCGACAGAGCTTGGTCTGGAAGTCTTGGTGGAAACTCACAATCTAGCTGAACTAGAGGTAGCTCACCGCCTTGGAGCTCAAATTATCGGTGTCAACAATCGCAACTTGACTACCTTTGAAGTTGACTTGCAGACCAGTGTAGACTTGGCTAAACATTTCAAAGATGATTGCTTGTACATTTCTGAATCTGCTATTTTCACAGGGCAGGATGCGGAACGAGTAGCTCCATACTTTAACGGAATTTTAGTAGGGACAGCTCTTATGCAGGCAGAAGATGTAGCCCAGAGAATCAAGGAGTTGCAGATTGACAAAGGTTAAAATTTGCGGATTATCGACCAAAGAAGCGGTAGAGACTGCCGTTTCAGCAGGGGCAGACTACATTGGTTTTGTCTTTGCACCTAGTAAGAGACAGGTGACCTTGGATCAGGCTGCTGAGCTGGCAAAGCTCATTCCTTCCGATGTTAAAAAGGTTGGTGTATTTGTTTCACCAAGTCGGGCAGAACTACTAGAAGCGATTGAAAAAGTTGGCTTGGACTTGGTTCAAGTTCATAGTCAGGTGGTAGATGAGTTGTTTGAGGATTTGCCTTGTGCCAGCATTCAGGCTGTGCAGGTGGATGGAGATGGGCATGTGCCCAATTCTCAGGCAGATTATCTACTCTTTGATGCTCCTGTGGCTGGGAGTGGCCAGACCTTTGATTGGGGTCAACTGGATACGACAGGACTAGCACAGCCCTTCTTTATCGCAGGTGGGCTTAAGGAAGACAATGTAGCAAAAGCAATTCAACACTTTACTCCCTATGCAGTAGATGTATCGAGCGGAGTGGAGACAGATGGACAAAAAGATCAGGAAAAGATTAGAAGATTTATAGAGAGGGCAAAGAATGGCATATCAAGAACCAAATAAAGATGGATTTTACGGAAAATTCGGTGGACGTTTCGTCCCAGAAACATTGATGACAGCAGTTTTAGAGTTGGAGAAGGCTTACCGTGAAAGTCAGGCAGACCCAAGTTTCCAAGAGGAATTAAACCAACTTTTGCGGCAATATGTGGGACGTGAAACTCCCCTTTACTACGCAAAAAACTTGACCCAGCATATCGGCGGAGCCAAGATTTATCTCAAAAGGGAAGACCTCAACCATACAGGGGCTCACAAGATTAACAATGCCTTGGGACAAGTTCTTCTGGCTAAACGCATGGGCAAAAAGAAAATTATCGCTGAAACAGGTGCTGGTCAGCACGGTGTAGCAACTGCAACAGCTGCGGCCCTCTTTAACATGGAATGTACCATCTACATGGGTGAGGAAGATGTCAAACGCCAAGCCCTTAATGTATTCCGTATGGAGCTTTTGGGAGCCAAGGTTGAGGCAGTGACAGATGGTTCGCGCGTGCTCAAGGATGCAGTTAATGCAGCCCTTCGTTCATGGGTGGCTAATATCGACGATACCCACTATATCCTTGGTTCTGCCTTGGGACCTCATCCATTCCCAGAAATTGTTCGTGACTTCCAAAGTGTCATCGGTCGAGAGGCCAAACAACAGTACCGTGACTTGACAGGTCAAGACTTACCAGATGCCCTAGTAGCCTGTGTTGGTGGTGGTTCTAATGCTATCGGGCTCTTCCATCCATTTGTAGAAGATGAGTCTGTAGCTATGTATGGGGCTGAAGCAGCAGGACTTGGTGTGGATACAGAGCACCACGCAGCTACCTTGACCAAGGGTCGTCCAGGTGTTCTCCACGGTTCGCTTATGGATGTGCTCCAAGATGCTCATGGTCAAATTCTTGAAGCCTTCTCTATCTCAGCAGGTTTGGACTACCCAGGTATCGGTCCAGAACATTCTCACTACCACGATATCAAACGTGCCAGCTATGTTCCTGTGACTGACGAGGAAGCCTTGGAAGGATTCCAACTCTTGTCTCGCGTAGAAGGGATTATCCCAGCCTTGGAATCTAGCCATGCTATTGCCTTTGCGGTGAAATTGGCTAAAGAACTTGGACCAGAAAAGTCAATGATTGTCTGCCTATCTGGTCGTGGGGACAAGGATGTGGTCCAAGTCAAGGACCGCTTGGAAGCAGATGCAGCAAAGAAGGGAGAAGCTCATGCCTAAGACACTAACAGAAAAATTAAATGCTATCAAAGTAGCTGGAAAAGGAATTTTCGTTCCCTATATTATGGCTGGGGACCATGAGAAAGGTTTGGATGGTCTCGCTGAAACAATCCACTTTTTAGAAGATTTGGGTGTTTCAGCTATTGAAGTGGGCATTCCCTTTTCAGACCCTGTTGCAGATGGACCTGTGATCGAAGAAGCAGGTTTGCGCAGTCTAGCTCATGGGACTTCTACCCAGGCTTTGGTTGGAACCTTGAAAACCATTGAAACAGAGGTTCCGCTGGTTATCATGACCTACTTCAACCCCCTCTTTCAGTACGGTGTGGAGAAATTTGTCAAAGATTTGGAAGATACAGCAGTTAAGGGCTTGATTATTCCAGACCTGCCTCATGAGCATGCTAACTTTGTGGAGCCTTATTTGGCAGATACAGACATTGCCTTGATACCCCTAGTTAGTTTGACGACAGGAATTGAGCGTCAAAAAGAGTTGATTAAGGGAGCAGAAGGCTTTGTCTATGCGGTGGCTATCAATGGGGTGACAGGGAAGTCAGGCAATTACCGTGCGGACTTGGACAAGCACTTGGCGCAATTGCATCAAGTAGCTGACATCCCAGTCTTGACAGGTTTTGGTGTATCTAGTCAAGCCGATGTGGAACGCTTCAATGCGGTGTCAGATGGCGTTATCGTTGGTTCAAAAATTGTAAAAGCTCTCCACCAAGGAGAGCCGATTGAGGACTTTATCAAACAAGCAGTAACTTACCAAAAATAATCATACAAGTAGCAAGTAAGAGGAAAGGCACAAAAGGAAGTCTTTCCTTTTTCTTTTGCAGGAGAAAGGCTAGTTTTAGATATCATTTGATAATTACTCTGATATATAACTTTAAGAAAAAGCTAATTATTGTAGTAATTTCTTTAAGAAAATGATATAATTCATTAAAAAGTATTCGGAGGAGGAAGAATTATGTTGAATCAGGATCTCTTTGATTCGCTCAAGGCACAAAAAATTGTAGATACTTTGATGAAAGGTCAAAAAGATTATGTAGATGAACGTCTAGAAAAAAGAGAGACAATGAAAGTATCGAATGGTTATGCATGGACGCGACCTAATCATATTGATAATGCATTTGCATCAGCAGATTTGTTTGAGTATAAATTACAATTAGCAGGACAGACTTGGGGATATTTAGAATTTGAAACAAATACAGAAAAATATGGGAAAGTATTGTTAATTATAAAGGGTAAGAAGCGACTTACGAGCCAATTTCCTTTGGTACAAAAAAATAAGAGTGGCTACTTATTTGAATATGCTCGGATGAATACACTTTATCTTAATCAACATTCTTCCTACAAAAATGATGAAGATAGTCATTCTTTTCCAATTCAGATGGAGTTAGTTTCTGATGAAATGATTCAAGAAATTGAACAAGCTACTAAAAATTCGAATATCGAAAAATTTATGATTTTAACTTATGAGGCGGACTCGGAAAACAATATTATATCTGTAGATGTTGTTATGCCTGATGCACGAACTGGTCAGTTACACTTGATTCAGGATTTGTCTGAGTATATTCAATCAAGTTCGTACCATTTCGAAGAAGCTAAATATCAAGATATTCCTAATTTTTCAGAATTATCGGAAACAGAAGATTTTGAAATTATTCCAAGAATAGAAAAACAAGAAGCTCAAAAGTAGTAAGGAGTATGTAAATGTTTAATGGTCGGGTATTGAAAGAATTACGGCTGTTAAATGGTTTAAGTAGAGCAGAATTGGCTCAGAGAATTAATTTAACGGAACAAGCCATTTGGCAGTTTGAGTCTAACGAAACGAAACCTAAATTATCAACTAGACTGCATTTGGCCAACCAATTTCATGTGGATTTAACTTATTTTGAACAGGAAGAAGAGAGCATTCGATTTGATTCTTCTGTAATTGCCTTTAGAAATGCAGATCTAGCAACACGGAAAACAATAGATATTCAAACTATGTATTTACATAAGGTAGATAGTTTGATTGATTATTTTGAAAGTTTTGTAATTATACCTAATATTACAATTCATGACCTAAGTAATGTAGTGAGTAAATCTTATCATAAGGGAGAATCCATTGAGGAATTGGCTCTTTACGCCAGGGAGAAATTAGGTATCTCAAAAGATAATCATGATTTGCTTTATAAATTAGAACGTTCAGGAATCTATATCGTGGAACGACTAATTAATGGTCAAGCTGATGCTTATAGCGCATGGTCAAAATTGGGAAGACCTTATATTGTATTGGGAACGAATAAATCATCTGTACGTCGAAATTTTGATTTAGCTCATGAGCTAGGACATATTCTTTTGCACAAATATAAAGATATGAATGAAGATGGCGATTGTTTGGAGCAAGAAGCAAATTATTTTGCATCATGTTTTTTATTGCCAAAAGAAGAGTTTTTAGTCAAATTTGAAGAGAGGGTAGGGAAACGTGTTAGCAATCCTGATAGTTATATTTTATTGAAGTCGGATTTGAATGTTTCGATACAGGCTTTAGAGTATCGAGCTTTTAAGTTAGGATTATTGACTCCAAAGCAACATTCTTACTTTTATCGTCAAATTGCGCAAAAAGGTTACAAAATTATTGAACCTTTGGATAATCAAATTTTTGTTAAAAAACCAAGCAAAGTAAAGAGTATTCTGGACGTTGTTTTGAGTAATCGTCTAGTCAGTCTAGCGACGATAATGTCTAAACAAAGTATTCGTTTACAGTTTATAAGCGAAATATTTTCGGTCGAAATGAAATTTTTTGATCAATATCAAGAAGATAAAAGAACAGATCAATTTGATAATATCATTCCTTTGTATAAAAGAAATAATTTATAATTTAACTGTGAAATAATTTCATGAAGGACATATGATAAAAATTGGACTTTATCAAACAAGCAGTAGCTTACCAAAAATAATCACACAAGAAGCAAGTAAGAGGAAAGGCACAAAAGGAAGTCTTTCCTTTTTCTTTTGCAGGAGAAAGGCTAGGATGCCCGTCGCAGAAGCAAACTGAATCAAGATGAGTAGTTCGGTCGCGCTAAAGACGAGAGCACAGGAAGCTAAAAAGAGAAAATCCCCTGCACCCATGCGGATATCGATAAAATGAGCCATGATTCCAAGGATAAGGAAGAAGACCATAACCAGATTCCAGTCACAGAAAGCCATGAGGATTAGGTGGAAAGTCAGCCAGACTAATAAGGGATATTCCTGATGGCGAAAGTCGTAGATGCCCAAGGTCAAGCCAGCAGTGATGAGGATGACTTGTCCTATGGAAATCCAGCCCCAAGACCAAGCTAGAAAGAGGAGCCCTAAGCCTAGTTCAAAGAGGGCATACCAGAATGGATAGCGAATCTTGCAGTAGCGACAGCGAAAGCGATTGAAGACCTGAGATACAATAGGAATCAAATCCAACGGCCGCAAGAGAGTCTGACAGGAATCACAATGACTAGCTGGTCGGATAATGGATTGCTCAGGAAAACGGTCAATGACCAAACCAAGAAAGGAAGCGAGAATGCTCCCGACAAGAAAAAAATAAAAATCAATCATACTTATCTATTCGTAAAAAATAGGAGAAGTAGTATAATGGAAAAAACATAAACAAGATAGTGAGAAAAAGATGACAATTCATTTTGAAGAAAAGGTGAGCACAGAAAATGCTCAGCTCGTATGCCAATGGTCTAACTTCCTTGGCAAGTCTTTTCAAGAACAATGGATGGGACCAAAGACTCCTTTCCCACTGAACATTCAAGTCTTGCAAGATTTGGAAGGAATCTTTTCAATCTTTGATGAACAAGAGTTTGTAGGGCTTATCCAGAAAATCAGGCTAGAAGACAGTAATCTTCATATCGGGAGATTTTTTATCAATCCCCAGAAACAGGGGCGAGGATTAGGTAGACAGGCTTTAAGGAAATTTGTTAGTTTGGCCTTTGAAAATGAAGACATAGATACTATTTCTCTAAATGTCTACGAGACAAATCAAACAGCTTACAAGCTTTACCAAAAAGAAGGATTTGAAGTTATTCAGACCATTGAAGCACCAGAACGAAAATACATTATGAAGAAGGGGAGATAGAAAGCAAAAAAAGCCTTGAAACCAAGGTTTTTCCTGTTGTATAAGATGTTCTCTAAATAATTTTAAGAAGAAACTTTAAGACATTTTAAATTTAATTATTTCAAAATGGAGCAAAAAGTGACTACTATTAATTTTTTATTTCACTCTTTAGATATTCGAGAGAAGTAGCTTATCTTTTAGATTTACTTCGTCCATATCTTCTTTCCATAATTTCTATGAGATTTTTTTTGCCATTCAAGGAGTTCTGGAAATGTTCACCATCTTTTGAATTAAATAAGAATTCGATAAATGGTGATAATATATAGAAGAAAACTCCAAATCGGTTGAAAAGTAATGAAATAGCTAGAATAATAAGGTCATTTAACCCCATCCGCAACATACGTCTTTTCTGCCAAGTCATTAAAATTCTCAGTTGCTCTTCTGTAAAATCAGTTCGTTCTTCTTTAGTAATCAACAAGGCCATAAAGTTGACTAGCAGACCAGTAATGAGATTTAGAAAACCGAATAGTAAAATAGAAATCCACTTAACATCGAATCCAATTAGCATCTTGACAGCTAGCGGATAGAGTGATAAGAAGCCGTGAGCCATGATATCTAAAACAAATGATGGTAGGTTTGTAGAGTCACTATAGGTACTTAGTTCTAATCTATGGAACCAAAAGTTTATCACAATGATAAAGCTGACGAGGAATAATCCCACAGATTCGGCCAATTGAGGCAACTGTTCAATACTACTTGGAATCTGAATCTCTAATACTAAAATTGTCATAATAATTGCTATGATAGCATCGCTTAGAGTATCAAATCGTTCTTTTAAAAGTTTCATAATTTTCCTTTCTAGATATTGCTGTATACATTATACCAAAAATATGATTTACGAGATTATAGTTTCTAAACAAAAAGCTATTTATATTAAACTCAGAGGAAAATTCTTATTTCTGAAATAATATAAATAGCTTCCTTTTCTAGAGGTAAATAATTCTTGTTATGGTTGAGAATGAGATGTGTTGATCTATTTCTATGAATAAGTTCTTCCTACCACTAAGGGGAACGTTATTAAACTATTTTTGGAACAAATTACGAACTCTTCTTAACCAATTTGTTCTTTGTTTTTCACTGCTTTGTTTAACCATATTAAAACTAATCCATTCAACATTTTTAACACCAGCTTTTTTGAAAGTCCCTTTTACTAGGGCATTTTTTAGGGCATTTCCATAAATGAAACGATAGACTATTTTTGGCGTATTCATAGTTGTAATAATTGTTACTTTTTTAAGATTTGGTAATTTACTAATCATTCCATAACCAGAAGCCGTATAATCATAAAAACTTCCAGGGAAAACGACTTTATCAATAAATCCTTTCATCATTGCTGGCATGAGTTCCCACCAGATTGGGAAAATGAGTATTAAGTTTTCTGCCTGTTGAATTTTACGACTATATTCTTTAGATTGTTCATCAACCATCTCGTGTTTAATAAATCCAAGCAAATCTTTACCTGTCATTACTGGATTGAAATTCTCAGAATCCAAGTTAATAACGTTTACTTCGTGTCCTGCCTCTTTTGCACCTTGAACTGTTGATTCTAAGATTGCGTGGCAGAAACTTCCTTCATAAGGGTGGTTATATACAATGAGTGTTTTCATCTTTTTTTCCTCCATTACTGATGATAGGCTTATTATAAAACATAAGATGCTATCATTCATTAACAAGAGTTAATCAATCTGAAAATCGTTTTCTGATACGAGAAAGTGAAACAGGAGTAATCCCAAGATAAGATGCAATCATATAATGAGGTACCCGTTCTAACAGTTCGGGGGTTAGGTCTAATACTTCCTCGTAGCGTTCCTCAGGAGAATTTTTTATACGTGATAGAAAAAGATTGCTATATTCTCCAAACCGTCTAACAATATAGGCGAAAAGAATATCTTTTACACTCGAATCCTGATTGATTAATTGTTGAAGAGTATCATACGTTATTGTCCATAACTGACACCTTGTTACCGCTTCTAAATTAAATTGACTCGGCAATTGATCATAGAAACTTTCAAAAGAGCCTACCCACTGTTCCTCTTGGAAAAATTGTATAGTAATTTCTTCGCCGTCATGATTATACCAAAGGCGAAGAATCCCCTCTTCAACAAAATAAATTTGTCTTGCAATCATTCCTTCTTCAAGAAGTAAATTGCCTCTCTTAACCTTTAATGGTTGAAAATGATTTTGATATTTTAGAAAAAATTCATTCATTGGCTAGCCTTTCAATTTGTGAAAAATGGATTAGTAATAATGGTATTGATATTGAATGAAGCGTAATCCTATATCTATAAAAGTATAACATAAATGAAGGTCTAGTAATAGAAGAAGATAAAAGTCATATTCTATCTTGCAGGAAGAGATGAATTGCTACATTACTATCAATTGGTTGACCAAAAGTAGAACAGAAAAACAAAAAAGCCTTGATTTCAAGACTTTTCCTGTTGTATTAGATGCCCCCTACATGCATTTGTAAGAAATTTTCATATTAAAAATAACCAAAAATATTGAGATATAAGCTGTTTTAGGAAGATATTTTGAGTCATTGTAAATATGATTATTTTAAAATGGGGCAAAAGTGGGGCAAAAAGTGGTTACTGTCATTGTTTATATTCGAAAAAAAATCGACCGGGAAGTTTACTTTCCAAGGGGACTTAATAACAGTAAAGGAATTTCATTGTTATTTTGTTTATAAGAAAGGAAGTAATGTTTTTGAGCATCACTATCTGTAATCAGAATATTATTTCTTTTATCTCCTAGTTGGTATTGTTGAGAAATGTTGGTTGTGAAAGAAGGTAGTGAAAATTGTCCAATCAAGTGGTCGAAGGTCGTTCTATCTTGAACAATAAAATTAATGTGATGTAAGGAATCAATCAGAGTTTGCCAGATCCCTAATTCCGTACGGACGAGTAATGTTTCTCCTTTTAATTCCTCAAAGGAAATGTCAGATCGGTTGTAGAGTGGATGATTTTCAGGTACGGATAAATACAGCTGTTCTTTAAAGAAATATTGGCTGTCAAGCCCTTCTTTTTTCACAGGGAAGCTAGTGATGATAAAATCTAATTCATCATTTTCAAGGTTCTTTATCAATTCCATTTCATCTAAAAAAAGTTTTAGTTCGATATTGATCGTTTCCTTTGTGGAGTCATGAAGATGCTTGATTTTCCATATAGGCCCCTGAGAGCAGGAGCCTCCTTTGATCATGGTTCCTTTTTCATTAAATGCTCGAATACTCGCAATCATCTGTTGGTGTTGGTCAAGGATTTCTTGAAACTTTGGTAGTGCATAAATCCCTGTTGGTGTGACTTCGAGATGGTTTGGACTCCTATCGAACAGTTGGACATCGAGGATTCTCTCCAAAGTGTACATGTTTCTAGTTAGAGTAGACTGTGAAATATGTAATTGTTCAGCTGCTTTCGTTAAGGTCCCGGTTTCATTGATCGTTATAAATTGTCGAAGATACTCTAATTTCATTGCGTACTTACCATTCGTTTTTTGCATACTATCTTGTATTATTGCTATTGTACAGTATTTGAGAATTAATGTAAACTGTATATAAGATTTTAAGGAGGAAATTATGACAAAAGAGAAAACATCTTTGTCTTTCTTAGTGATTTTGAGTGCTTTTATGGCCTTTACCTCACTTTCGACAGATATCTATTTACCGGCTATGCCGGCTATGCAAGGAGAGCTAGGTGGAAGGGCTGAGTTAACGGTCACTGGATTTGTGATTGGCTTTGCACTAGCTCAACTCATTTGGGGTCCCATTAGCGATCACATTGGACGCAAGAAACCGCTATTTATTGGGACAATACTTTTTGTAATTGGTTCCATCGGGTGTGCCTTGTCTTCTTCAATGGAGATGGTCGTTCTTTGGCGAGTTTTTCAAGCAATCGGTGCTTGTACTGGCCCAATGATTAGTAGAGCCATGATTCGAGATCGCTATGATAGTACGCAAGCAGCCCAAATGTTATCCACTCTGATGATGATTATGGCAGCAGCTCCCATCATTGGTCCACTACTGGGTGGTGGATTGTTAGCTGTTGGTTCTTGGCGCTTGATTTTCTGGTTAATGGTAGTCATTGGGATCGTCATGTTTGTATCCATTAATCTATTGCCAGAAACTCTGGGAGAAACCAAACGAAGCCATGCCTCGCTTGGAAATAGTTTTAAAAATTATGCTCAACTGCTGGCCTCTAAGAAATTCATGGTTTATACCATGAGTGTTACCTTCTTTTATGTGGCGGTTTATGCCTTTATTACCGGCTCTTCTGATATTTATATTAATTATTTTCATGTCAAACCAGAGGTTTACTCTTTATTGTTTGGATTGAATATCCTAGGAGTTTCTCTCATGAGTATGGTGAACCGTCGCTTGGTTAGTCGGTTTGACCTGAGCCATTTATTGGCATTATCAACTAGTCTAGCCTTTGTCTTCTCGCTCATTCTTGCCTTAATGGGTGTGACGCATAGCTTTGGGCTTCTTGGGATTGTGATCCCTATGTTCTTGGTTTTCAGTATGAATGGGATTGTTGCTGCCTGTGCCAATGCAGCAGCGTTAAATACGGTTTCTGATGAGATGGCAGGTTCTGCGGCTGCTCTTTTAGGCTCACTTCAATATGGTAGTGGTGTCATTCCGTCAGTCTTATTAGCAGTATTTGCAGATAAAACTGCAGCGACTATGACCATTATTATTGCTATCTCAATTTTCCTATCAGCTGTGATGGCATGGTTAGGAAAAGAAAAAAAGGCTTAATTTAGTCATTTAAATGAACCGATACTTAAATTAGGTTTATTTCATTTATATTTTTTGTGTAAAAAATGGAGGTACCTTTATGACTGCACATGATATTTTAAACAACCCTTTCCTCAATAAAGGAACTGCCTTTACCTTAGAGGAACGTCAGAAACTAGGTCTCATTGGCCTCCTACCACCTTACGTCCAAACCATTGAAGAACAAGCAGCGCAAACCTATGCGCAAATGCAAACAAAGGTCAACGATTTGGAAAAGCGTTTGTTCCTAATGGAAATCTTTAATACCAACCGTACCCTTTTCTATTACCTGTTTGCCCAACACTTGGAAGAGTTTAATCCGATTGTCTATGACCCAACCATTGCTGATACTATTGAAGGGTATAGCGATCTCTTTGTGGATCCTCAGTATGCAGCCTATCTTGATATTAATCATCCTGAAAATATCGAAGCAACTTTGAAAAATGCAGCGGGTGATCGTGAAATTCGTCTGATTGTTGTGACAGATGCAGAAGGGATTCTTGGTATTGGTGACTGGGGTACAAATGGTGTCGATATTTCTGTTGGGAAATTGATGGTCTATACTGGGGCTGCAGGAATTGACCCTTCAATGGTCCTTCCTTTGGTAATTGATGTAGGTACCAACCGTGAAGAATTGCGTAACAATCCTAATTACTTAGGAAATCGTCACGAACGTGTGCGTGGTGATCGTTATTATGATTTTATCGATCAATTTGTTCAAACTGCAGAACGTCTTTTCCCTAAACTCTACCTTCACTGGGAAGATTTCGGTCGCTTAAATGCTGCCAACATCCTTGAAAAATACCGGAAGCAAATTCCAACCTTTAATGATGATATCCAAGGAACTGGTATCGTAACCCTTGGAGGGATCTTTGGTTCATTGGATATTACAGGTGAAAAATTAACGGATCAAGTTTACCTCTGCTATGGTGGTGGAACTGCTGGTGCAGGGATTGCCTCTCGTGTGCTTCGCGAAATGGTTAGTGAAGGTCTGCCTGAAGAAGAAGCTTATAAACGCTTCTTTATGGTGGATAAACAAGGTCTCCTCTTTGATGACATGGATGACTTGACTCCTCAACAAAAACCATTTGCTAAGAAACGTTCTGATTTTGCCAACGCGGACAAGTTGACAGATCTTCTTGAAGTAGTGAAGACGGTGAAACCAACGATTCTTGTGGGAACTTCAACTCAGCCAAATACCTTCACCAAAGAAATTGTAGAAGCTATGTGTGAAAACACCGAACGTCCAATGATCTTCCCATTGTCAAACCCAACCAAACTAGCTGAAGCAAGTGCCAAAGATTTGATCGAATGGTCAGACGGAAAAGCATTTGTTGCGACAGGAATTCCAGCTGGTACCGTTTCTTATAAAGGAGTAGACTACGTGATTGGTCAAGCTAACAATGCTTTGATTTATCCTGGTCTTGGACTTGGGATGTTAGCTTCTGAAGCGAGTCTGTTGACGGATGAAATGATCGGTGCCGCCGCACATTCATTGAGTGGTATTGTCAATCCTGGTCAACCTGGAGCACCAGTCTTACCACCATTCAAGTATGTAGCCGATGTTTCCATCAAAGTAGCAGAAGCAGTCGCTAAAAAAGCGCAAGAGCAAGGTCTAGCACGTGCTCAAGAAACAGATATGGCTAAAGCGGTCCGTGATTTGAAATGGTATCCAACTTACCAATAGTTTAAAATAGACAACACTCGGATGAAGTGTACGAGAGCTAGCTTCTATCTGGCCTCGTACACTTTTTTAATAATGAAAGAAAGGATTCTTATGGACATCTTATTCACTTCTATTGAGAGCATTATTCCAATCATTGTGATTATTGTACTCGGATATATCTTACAAGTTCGTGGTTGGTTTGCAGAGAGTTTTGGGCCTAACTTATCTCGTCTGATTATGAATGTGGCATTACCGGTTTCAATCTTTGTATCGGTGATGAAATATCTAACACTGGATAAACTAATCAGCCTATCCGGTGGTCTCCTTTATACGTTTGCAGCCTTTATTTTAGGCTATATTGTAGCTTATGTTGCTGTTATTGTTTTCAAGGTTCGTCCAGGACGCCGAGGAACCATGATTAATACCTTTGTCAATGCCAATACTATTTTTATTGGATTGCCCTTGAACGTTGCTCTTTTTGGAGATCAGGCACTACCCTATTTTTTGATTTATTATATCTCCAACACCATTTCCACCTGGACTCTGGGTGTCTATCTGATGACAAGCGATAGTAAATCAGGGCACAGTAAGGAGGCGACAAAATTTGATTGGAAGAAATTGTTACCAGCCCCTCTAGTAGGCTTTCTGGTTGCACTTGTATTTTTGATTCTTCGTATCCCGGTGCCAGCTTTTGCGACTAATTCCTTAACGTATATCGGAAATATTGTTACTCCATTATCCCTTATTTATATTGGGATTGTTCTTGCTAAAGCAGGTTTGAATACCATTACCTTTGATAAAGATACGATTGTGACATTAATTGGTCGCTTTGTTTTAGGACCGCTTGTTATGTTTGTGATTCTTGCCTTGACAGCTAAAGAAATGCCATCAGCTGAATTCAAGACATTCGTTGTTCAATCGGCAGCACCAGCCTTGGCAGTCTTACCAATACTTGCTAGTCAAGGAGACGGAGATGTTGAGTTTTCAACGAATGTGGTCACTTTGAGCACAGTTCTGTTTGTGGTTGTTATTCCAATCGTAATGATTTTTCTGGGATAATAGGTCTTTAAAAATAGTTATTCAACTTTTTTAGTACCTTTTTTCAAATTCTTACTGGACTTAATTGACTAAAAATTTATTAGAATAATATTTTCTATATTAAAGAATAAGCGAGCCTCTTAACGAGACTCGCTTGTTTCTTATTTATCAAACAATTCCTTATTCTCAATCAAGAGTTCTAGTGGAGATTTCTCTCTTGCTACAATAAAACCTGGTTCATATTGAGTATGAAATGTTCTTTTCTGAGAAGTTGGATCAATATATAACTCTTCTCCATCTTCTGTGTATAGTTGTTTGCCTTTTGTTAGGTAAAGTAAATCCTCTAAGTACTGTCCATCAGTTTGTAGAAAATGTTCTATGTATTTGACAGCCTTTAAGATCTCACTTACTTTATCAGAGTATTCATTCGATTCAAGAACACTCTTTTCTAATTCAATCTCTTTACTTGTTCCAAAAAGTTGAGTTGGAGTTGCATTAAAATATTCTGCTATCTTATCTAAATTTGCAAAGGTAGGATAGCTCTTTTGTTTTTCGTAGTCAGAGACGGATTGTTTACCGATTCCTAAATCTTCCGCAAGTTGAGTTTGACTTACTCCTTTTTCTATGCGTAGTCGTGCCAAATTTGGTCCAAAATTTTGAATAATAAAGGTCATGATAAACTCCTGTATTTTATTTTAAACTTATTCTATCACCTATAAACTTACAAATCAAATTTTTAGTTGACTTCCGGAAATATTTTTTATAAAATATATTTATAACTTATAAATAAGTTATAAACTATACAAAAGGTTTGTAAGTTTAGTAATAGCGAGTGAGAAATGAGTTGAGGAGGAAACTAGAACTTATGACTTTTAGAAGCCTTGGTGCTAGAAATTGAGTGGACAAAGACAAGGGACGAGCCTGACGGGAAGTCAGGCGAAGTCCTGAAGACTGCCGTCCAGACAATTTCTAGCCAAGCAAAAGCTGGCTATTCTAACAGCCAGCAAAAAGGTACACTTAGGACAGCGTCCAAAGAACGACGGAACGAGTAAACGTTGATTTGACGGTGTTTCTGAGGCCTAAAAAATCTAAAAGAAAGGGGGACAATTTTGTTGGTTTCTATACAAGATTTAAGAAGCATTCAAGAACAATGTGATGTAGGAGAATTAGTACAGAGGTTAGATGTCAGTATTGATAGACTAACGGTTATCTGGGATACAGATACTGGTTCCCTAAGACGGATTTTCAAAAATCTGAAACAGGCAATAAGTACAAGAGTTGATTCATTTGAAATATATGATAATGTTCGAGATGATGTCTTTACTTTAGCTAAAGTTTTTAATGAGTATGATTCTATCAATATTATATTTTTTCAATTATCCACTTATGGAGGTGAACAATTGATTCGGATTGATTTCAATCCTAACACTTTAAAAGAATTTGATGGAATGAAAGTATGGAGGCAATTAATGTACTTTGCCAGATTGAATTCATTGACGGTACGTTTGTCTCGCTTTGATTTGGCATTTGACATTTTCAACAGGCCTGAAATCGTTAATTTGCAACATATTAAAGGTGGTGTTACCCATAAGGTCTTCTATGGTCGAGGGGGCGAATTAGAGACGAAATATTGGGGTTCTAGCGGTAGTAATGTACAAGTTAGGTTATATGATAAGAACAAAGAAATCATTGCTCACAAGCGCGAAGAGAAGCTAGATTTGGGTGTAAATCCGTTTTGGTGGAGATTGGAGTTCCAACTCAGAACCAAAGCGATTGGTGAGGAGATGGTCCAAGATATTATGAATCGACTTGATAATTTCGGATTTTATAAGCTAGATCATATTCGAGTGGAGCAAAGAGCATTTACAATTGTCTTTCTCAACAATCCTGAACTGTTATCATTGGCTTTTCCAAATTTAAAATCAGACAGCATCAAAAAGAAAAAAACAAGAGTCCGCAAATTATTGAGAGAAGAAACGAACCAATTTGCGGAAGAATTAAAAGAAGTATTAATACAGAATCTCCCTAAATTAAATACAGAATTAAAACTACTTGTAGGCGAGTTTCTGAATTTAGAAAATAATTAAGGAGGATAACTATGGACAATAATTTAATTAGTAACAAAGAATTAATTGAAATGGGCTATCGCCCTCACACTGCAAATGATATCATCCATCAGGCAAGAGAATTACTTGTATCACGAGGCTATACATTTTATAATCGCAAACGTTTGATGGTTGTTCCAAAAAGTGTTGTAAATGAGATTCTAGGAACAGAAGTGGCGTAATATGGCAAGTGTTCGTTATCGAAAGCGAGGAGATAGTAACTTATGGACCTATGAAATTCGTAACGAAGGAAAAACTGTTGCTCATAATAGCGGTTTTAAAACAAAAAAACTTGCAGAGTCAGAAGCTGAACCGATTCTGCAAGAACTTCGTTTAGGGAAAAGAATTTCTAGAGATATTTCTCTTGTCGATCTATATCAAGAATGGCTTGAACTAAAAATTCTACCGAGTAGTAGGTCGGAAGAGACAAAGAAAAAATATCTTCTCCGTAAAAACACAATTGAAAGATTATTTGGAAATAAAAAAGTCACTCAAATTCGTGCGAGTGAATACCAAAGAATTATGAATAAGTATGGGCAAACAGTTGGTAGAAATTTTCTTGGTAGATTGAATACTGGAATTCATCAGAGCATCCAAATGGCAATTGCTGACAAAGTTCTAATAGATGATTTTACACAACATGTCGAGTTATTTTCATCCAAAGAACAACAGATGACAGAAGAGAAATATTTACATACAGAAAAGGACTATCTGGATTTACTTTTAGCAGTAAAGAGAAAATTTGATTACCAACGTTCAATTGTTCCTTATATCGTCTATTTTCTATTAAAAACAGGCATGAGGTTTGGAGAGTTAATAGCGTTAACTTGGAATGAAGTTGATTTTGACAGAGGGCTGCTAAAAACATATAGGAGGTTTAATACCCTTTCTCATAAATTTGTCCCTCCAAAAAATAAAACGTCTATTCGGATGGTACCGATAGACGAAGAATGTATTAAGATATTACAAGTCCTAAAAATTGAACAGGAGAAGGCTAATAAAGAGCTAGGAATTAAGAATAGGTATAAAATGATTTTTCAGCATTATGGATATATTCACTTGGTACCAGATATTGCAAGTGTCAATAAATCTTTGAGTGTTCTTTTAAATGAATTAGATATTTATCCAATTATCACGACAAAAGGAGCACGTCATACCTATGGAAGCTACCTCTGGCACAAAGGTTTTGACCTTGGAGTTATTGCAAAAATTCTAGGGCATAGAGATATTTCAATGTTAGTAGAAGTATATGGACACACTTTAGAAGAGAAAATTTTTGAGGAATTTAATCAAATCAGAGATATATGGAAAGATTGCTCATAAAAAAATGTGGGGCAAATGATGGGGCAAATCAGTTGTAGACAAGCAAAAAAGCCTTGTAAATCAAGGCTTTTTCCTGTTGATTTAGATGCCCCCTACAGGGATCGAACCTGTGACCCACGGATTAAGAGTCCGCTGCTCTGCCAGCTGAGCTAAGGAGGCGAAGAAAAAAGCTGTATTGGTGCCGAAACTTCACGGTTTGTATTGAACCCGCGCAATTAAGCAGGTGGGCAACTCGCTCTAACTGAAGCTGTTTCCGTGTGAGACGGCCTACATGCTGTTAGAAGACTTTTGTTTCCCTAATAATACAAAAAATAGTCGGTCAACACTTAAGTGTGAAGTCGTACACCACAGCGTTTCTATGTTTATATGATACCACTTTTTCAAAAAAAATCAAGAGGAAAATGCAATTTTTTGAAAAGGATTTCAGATTTTTCGCAAACGGTCGATAGTTTCCTTTCTTTGAGCCAAAGCTCGTTCATATTTACCGGTATCTTCTGCCTGGAAATAGTGATGATTGCGAATTTTTTCTGGTAGATAGTCTTGCTTGATCCAATTTCCAGGATAGTTGTGTGGATAGAGATAGTCTTGGGCATTGCCCAGTTCCTTGCTTCCACTGTAGTGACCATCACGCAGGTGGCGTGGAATAGGCAAGTGACCTGATGTTCTGAGATCAGCAAGGGCCTTATCCATAGCCACATAGGCCGAGTTGGATTTTGGAGAAAGGGCCAAATCAATCACGACATTGGCAATGAGAATGCGGGCTTCTGGGAATCCAATCTTTTGGGCGGCATCCAGAGCAGTCACGGTGTGAATCTGGGCTTCAGGATTGGCCAAGCCGATATCTTCATAGGCGATAACGGTCAAGCGACGCGCGAGACTAGGCAAATCCCCAGCCTCGATCAAGCGGGCTGCGTAGTGGAGACTGGCATCCACATCTGAGCCACGGATGGACTTTTGCAGGGCTGAGAGGACATCGTAGTGACCATCCCCATCCTTATCCATGGTAATGTAGCTCCGCTGCAGGCTATTTTCCATGATGTCCAGGGTGATGTGGCGGATGACCTTGTCATTTTCAGGGGTAGATAGAACAGCCAAGTCCAGTGAGTTAAAGGCAGAACGTAGGTCTCCGTTTGTAGAGGTCGCGATGAAATCCAGCGCATCCTCATCTAGTTCCACTGGAAAATTAAAACCACGCTCAGGGTTACTTAGAGCTATCTGAAGGGCCTTTTTTACATCTTGATTGGACAGAGGTTCCAACTCAAAAATCTGAACACGGCTACGAATGGCAGGAGTGACAGAAAAGAAAGGATTTTCAGTCGTAGCCCCAATCATGATGACCAGACCACTTTCCAAGAGAGGCAAGAGGAAGTCTTGCTTGGTTTTATCTAGTCTATGAATCTCGTCTAGCAATAGGACGAGACCACCAGAGAATTTAGCCTCTTCAGCGATTTCTTGCAGTCGCTTTTTACTATCCACCGTCGCATTGAAGGTCCGAAAGGCATACTTGGTCGTCCCTGCGATGGCAGAGGCAATACTGGTCTTGCCGATTCCCGGAGGTCCGTAGAGAATCATGGAGGACAGGCGATTGGCTTCCACCATGCGGCGGATGATTTTTCCAGGTCCGACCAGATGCTCCTGACCGATGACCTGGTCGATGGTTTTAGGGCGCATGCGAAGCGCGAGATTGTCTGGCATAGCAGTCCTTTCTAACGTGGATTTTCTGATGTATATGTGGTAAGATGGTAGTATCTATTTTAGCATATTTCCGAGCAATCGGGGCGATTTAAGAGTCGCATAGAAAGAGGATAAAATGGCAACATATGGATTTTTAGATGTTTTAGAGGAAGAGTTGGAGAAGAACTTTCCCTTTGACTTTGAGATTAGTTGGGACAAGCGTAACCACGCGGTTGAAGTGAGTTTTCTACTAGAAGCGCAAAACGCTGCAGGTGTGGAGATGGTGGATGAAGACGGGGAGGTTTCATCAGACGATATCCTCTTTGAGGAAGCAGTTCTTTTCTACAATCCTGCTAAGTCAACAGTTAATGAGGGAGATTATTTGACTGTTATCCCTTATCTGCCTAAAAAAGGATTTTCTCGTGAGTTTTTAGCTTATTTTACTCTTTTCCTCAAAGATACTGCCGAGGTTGGGCTGGATGCGCTTATGGACTTTTTGGAAGACCCAGAAGCAGAAGAATTTGTCATGGAATGGAACCAAGAAGTCTTTGAAGAAGGAAAAGTTGGCTTGGAAGAGGGAGTATTTTATCCTTATCCGAGGTATTAGAAAGAAGACGAACTTTATTTGAGTAAATGTAAAGGGAGGTAAATCTTGACAGCGGGGAAAAAATATATTGGTGCTTATAGCCGAGATGCTAGAGACTATTTTTCATTATTGCCTACAGAACGAGAAATAGTAGAGCAATTACATGCTATTTATAGAGAAGGAAAAGGGATTTTTGTTTTATGTGGTAACAGAGGATCAGGAAAATCAAGTCTTAAAAATATTTCTTTGGAGTTTGATAGAAAGTATAGAGAAATAAAGATGACAAAGAAATTCTTGTAGTAAATGTATCTTTTTTCAGTGGTAATAAAGATTTTCACAGAGAAATTTTAATGCAAATTCCTAATGCTATTTCCAAAAGAATAGAGGATATTGAAGACTATCTTGATGTTTGTTTTTATGATGATAAAGGATTTTATCCAATTAATGTTGAGGAAAAGATAAAAGAATACAATTGGTTAGAACATAATCAAATTAGAAAAAATTTTTAACAATTCATAAAAAGTTGAAAAAAATCGAGGAAAAAGAAAAGACTTCAAGTATTCATAATTTATGTAACAAGTTATTAAATAAGACCAGCGAAGTAGAGGAACAATTTAAGCTTTTAAATAAACAACATGGATTTCAAAAAAATAGCTGGTTTTCTTTTGAAAAAAATCGAGTAGATATTTCAAGTTTTCGAAAAAATATTGATGAACTGTATCATAAGGTTGAGCATTTTGAAAGAAAATCAGTCGAGCTGGTAAAATTGGAGAAATTTTTGTTTATTTCTCAACAACAATTGCAATATTTTGATTTAGAAATAACAAATACAAAGAGGTATTTAGAATCAACTACTTCAGAAGTATCATCCGAGTCATCTATTGATTTAAGTGCTGATATAGGAATAATAAAATCGGGATTTCAATTAAGAGGGAAAATTTCTTCAAGTGATAATGAAGAGTTGTCTAGGGAGTTAAAAAGTATTGTTACTGAGGAATTAAAAGAGCGTCAGCTACTACGACTTTTAAAAAACATGTCTGAATACTTTAATATTACTTTTTCTATAGATGAATTAGATAAATGTAACACAGCTACGATTATTGATATGATTGATAAAAATAAAAGGTTATTCTTTGATTGTAATGTTTCGACATTGCTAATTACAGATATATCCACTGCAATATTTTTATTGGAAAAATCAGATTATATTTCTGAACCTAATATCAATGTTGTCCCTGACTTAGGCATTTTGGATTATATTCATAGGGTTAATAATAAAGGTCTACCCCTAAGTTATAATTTTATTAATATTCTAGATTCCTATTTTGTGAATAAAATGAATAATAGGGAGTTAAATTATGGTAGAAAATATGAGGGAAGAACTTATTTTTCCAAGGGATTTGAACTTTACAAGTTTATGAATTCGACTCTTTATAGAGATACAAATCAACTTTATAAGCCGATGATATTGAAATTTTATTGGGAATTAATTGATTTACTGGATTTTGTCGGGGAGTTATCTAAAGAAGAATATGAACAGTTTGAGAATAATTTTTTTAAAAATAATGATTTGCATTCTTTAAAAGTTAAGTTTATTTTGCGAAAAATAATAGATCAATTAACGACACAATCTTTTAATTACTCTTTTATTCTCGAAGATGAGCGAAGCTGGTATAGACATACTAAAGCATTGGCTGAGTTTAAATTTAAACAACATGATATTGGCAAATTTTTGCGACAACTAGCTTCAAAACCAACGATACTTTCCGATGAGACATTTTTTTTAAAAATTAATTATATAGATTCTCAAACTCAGGTATTTTACGATTTTAGTATAGAATTTTCAGATTATTTAAAAGAATTGGGAATTGATGATGGAAAGTTTAAAAATATCTTGTTGCAACTATCTGAACCAGGAAAAAAAGGTATGTATGATGGAAGAACATATCGTTTTGCAGAGGAATTTTATGATCCTTTTCAAGGAGTTGATGATGCACGAGCTATTGTAGAGAGAGAAAATACAGTTGGTATCATTTTATTCTATCCACACGATTATTCGGAGAATGCTGATCCAAATCACCAGCCACTACGAAATGGTATTATTGTAACTGTAAATGACTTTGATGAGTTTATACTATATCCATACTTAGGTTATATTGGTCTACATTCTCACAAACCATATTATCTCACTGAATTTAAAAAAGAATTGAGTGATCAAAATATCCTAGTTTACGAAGTAGAAGATGAAAATTTATGGAAAGGATGTTTCGAAAAAGATAATAAAGACCTCAAAGATAAAATTTTTGAGGTCTGTAAAAAAGAAATAAAAAGATGGCTTAGTGATATGAAATATAGAAGAAGCTGATAGGAATTTGGGCTGAACTATTGATTTATAAGATTATGAAGTTTAGGAGATGTTGTCTCTTCTTGGGAATATATAGTTTTCCCAATTCTAATGAAAGTTAGCCAAATGAAAATTCTAAAATAATTAGAATATTTATCTTTCTGAATAGGCAGTGACTGGCATCCGAATATTGCAGGATGAGAAACGTTATTATGAAAAATGGTTAGCAGAGTTAGAGAAAGAATTATCCGAAGGAGTCTGATATGGAAATAGAAATTTCTGATTTTACAGGTTGCAAGATTGCCCTCTTTTGTGGGGATAAGCTACTGACGATTTTGCGTGATGACAAGGACGATATCCCTTGTCCCAACATGTGGGAGTTGCCAGGTGGTGGCCGTGAAGGGGATGAAAGTCCTTTTGAGTGCGTAGCGCGTGAAGTTTATGAGGAACTGGGAATTCATTTAGATGAAGACTGTCTGCTTTGGAGCAAGATTTATCCTAGCGTAATTTTTAAAGGCAAGAAATCGGTCTTTATGGTTGGTCAGCTAAGAAAAGAACAATTTGACAATATCGTCTTCGGAGATGAAGGACAGGGCTATAAATTGATGCCTATTGAGGAATTTCTCAATTCTAAACAGGCAGTGCCTCAGTTGCAGGGAAGATTGAGAGATTATTTGGAGGAAAGTTTATGATAACACTTGTTCGAGCGGGAGCAGAGGATTTAGAAACTATTATTGCAATTCAGAGAGCCAGCTTTAAGGCTGTTTATGAAAAATACCATGATGAATATGACCCTTATCTAGAGGACTGCGAACGAATTAAGTGGAAATTAGTCGAGCGTCCCAATAGCTATTACTACTTTGTAAAAGAAGATGAAGAAAACATCGGATTTTTACGAGTTCAGACCAATGCCGAGTTAACGAAAGCTTGGTTGGGAACGGCAGCGATTTTGCCCCAGTATCAAGGAAATGGTTATGGTTCTGAAGGATTGAAGTTGCTGGAAAAGGAATTTCCAACGATTAAACAGTGGGATTTGTGTACAGTATTACAGGATGCGGGCATGGTCGCTTTTTATGAGAAAAATGGTTACCGTCAAACTCATATCGAGCTTGAAAAAGAAGGTATGGATATGGTTTACATGAAAAAATTGATTGACAAATAGAAAGGATGGTTCGGTTACATTTCTAAACTGAACCCGCCCTAAACACTGTGCCAAAAAGATAAATTTCTCTTAGACACAAACGTCTTCAGAGAATTCCTGTTTTGGCTTTGTGTTTTACGGGCTTGGTATCTTAATAATGGAAACATGGCAAGAGTTAAAAGTTACAGTGAAGCGTGAGGGAGAGGAGCTAGTCTCTAATCTCTTGATTGAGTTAGGTGCCCAAGGTGTTGCGATTGAAGACAGCATGGACTATGTGGGAAATGTGGATCGTTTTGGTGAAATTTTCCCAGAGGTAGAGCAACAGGAAGAAATTGTAGTGACGGCCTACTATCCGGATACGGTTGATGTAGCAGTGGTTGAGGCGGATTTGCAGTCTCGCCTAGCAGAATTGACAGATTTTATGGATTTGGGTGAGGTCAAGATGGGGACGACTGCCTTGGCTGAGGAAGACTGGGCGGATAACTGGAAGAAATACTATGAGCCAGCTCGTATCACTCATGATTTGACCATCGTACCGTCTTGGACGGACTACGAGGCGACTGCTGGGGAAAAGATTATTAAGCTGGATCCTGGCATGGCTTTTGGTACTGGGACCCATCCAACCACTAAGATGAGCCTCTTTGCCTTGGAGCAGGTCCTTCGTGGTGGTGAAACGGTGCTGGATGTGGGGACTGGTTCAGGAGTTCTTTCTATTGCCAGCTCGCTTCTGGGTGCCAAGGAAATTTTCGCCTATGACCTGGATGATGTAGCGGTTCGTGTGGCTCAGGAAAATATTGAGCTCAACCCTGGCATGGAAAACATCCATGTAGCTGCAGGTGACTTGCTCAAGGGTGTTGAGATTGAGGCAGATGTCATCGTTGCTAATATCTTGGCGGATATCCTCATTCATCTGACGGAGGATGCTTATCGCTTGGTCAAGGATGAAGGCTACCTCATCATGAGTGGGATTATCAAGGACAAGTGGGACATGGTGCGCGAGTCGGCTGAGTCAGCTGGATTTTTCCTTGAAACCCACATGATTCAAGGGGAATGGAATGCCTGTGTCTTTAAGAAAACCAAGGATATTTCAGGTGTGATTGGAGGCTAGCATGCAGCAGTATTTTGTAAAAGGCAGTGCTATCTCTCCTGTCACCATCGAGGACAAGGAGACCAGCAAGCATATGTTTCAGGTTATGCGCTTGAAAGAAGAGGATGAGGTTACTTTGGTCTTTGATGATGGCATTAAGCGCTTGGCGCGCGTGCTAGATGTGGAAAATCGTCAGTTTGAGTTGGTCCAAGAATTAACTGACAATGTAGAACTACCAATCCAAGTGACCATAGCATCAGGTTTTCCCAAGGGAGACAAGCTGGAGTTTATTACTCAGAAAGTAACAGAACTAGGCGCCAGCCAAATCTGGGCCTTTCCTGCAGACTGGTCCGTTGCCAAGTGGGATGGCAAAAAATTGGGCAAAAAGGTTGAAAAACTAGAAAAAATTGCCCTTGGAGCAGCAGAACAAAGCAAGCGTAATATCGTCCCAAGTATCAAGCTTTTCGAGAAAAAAGCAGATTTTCTAGCTCAACTGGACCAGTTTGACTCTATCGTAGTGGCCTATGAAGAATCAGCTAAAGAAGGAGAAGCTGCTGCGCTCTTACAAGCAGTCGCTGATCTTGAAAAAGGAGCTAAACTGCTCTTTATCTTTGGTCCAGAAGGCGGGCTCTCACCTGCAGAAATCGAAAGTTTTGAAGCTAAAGGAGCCGTCTTAGCAGGACTGGGCCCTCGTATCCTACGAGCAGAAACGGCACCAATTTACGCCTTATCAGCCCTTAGTGTTTTATTAGAATTAGAGAAATAAGAGGAAGAAAATGGAACAAAAACACCGTTCAGAATTTCCAGAAAAGGAACTCTGGGACTTAACAGCCCTATACCAAGACCGTGAGGATTTCTTACGTGCGATCGAGAAGGCTCGCGAAGATATCAACCAGTTTAGCCGTGACTACAAGGGCAATCTGCATACTTTTGAAGATTTCGAGAAGGCCTTTGCGGAATTGGAACAGATCTACATTCAGATGAGCCATATTGGTAACTATGGTTTTATGCCTCAGACGACAGACTATAGCAATGACGAATTTGCCAACATTGCCCAAGCTGGGATGGAATTTGAAACAGATGCCAGCGTAGCCTTGACCTTCTTTGACGATGCCTTGGTGGAAGCTGATGAGGAAGTCTTGGACCGTTTGGGTAAATTGCCACATTTGACAGCTGCCATTCGTCAGGCCAAAATCAAAAAAGCCCACTATCTAGGGGCTGATGTGGAGAAGGCCTTGACCAATCTGGGTGAAGTTTTCTACAGTCCACAGGATATCTATACTAAGATGCGAGCTGGGGACTTTGAAATGGCTGACTTTGAAGCCCATGGCAAGACCTACAAAAACAGCTTTGTTACCTATGAGAATTTCTACCAAAACCATGAGGACGCTGAGGTTCGTGAGAAATCCTTCCGTTCCTTCTCAGAGGGACTTCGTAAGCACCAAAATACGGCTGCGGCAGCCTATTTAGCCCAAGTCAAGTCTGAAAAACTAATGGCAGATATGAAGGGCTATGACTCCGTCTTTGATTATCTTCTGGCTGAACAAGAAGTAGACCGTGCCATGTTTGACCGCCAGATTGACCTCATCATGAAGGACTTTGCGCCAGTTGCTCAGAGATACCTCAAGCATGTTGCCAAGGTGAATGGTCTTGAAAAGATGACCTTTGCAGACTGGAAATTGGACTTGGACAGCGCCTTGAATCCTGAAGTGACTATTGACGACGCCTATGATTTGGTCATGAAGTCGGTAGAGCCTTTGGGACAAGAATATTGTCAGGAAGTTGCTCGCTATCAAGAAGAGCGCTGGGTGGACTTCGCTGCCAATAGTGGCAAGGATTCTGGTGGATATGCGGCGGATCCATATCGCGTGCACCCTTATGTCCTCATGAGCTGGACAGGTCGTTTGAGCGATGTCTATACCTTGATTCATGAAATCGGACATTCTGGTCAATTTATCTTTTCTGACAATCACCAAAGTTACTTCAATGCTCATATGTCGACCTATTACGTCGAAGCGCCATCAACCTTCAATGAATTGCTTCTCAGTGATTACTTGGAACACCAGTCTGACGACCCGCGTCAAAAACGTTTTGCCCTTGCTCACCGCTTGACAGATACCTACTTTCATAATTTTATCACCCACCTCTTGGAAGCAGCCTTCCAGCGTAAGGTTTATACATTGATTGAAGAAGGGGAGACCTTTGGAGCAAGCAAGCTCAACAGCATTATGAAGGAAGTTTTGACAGATTTCTGGGGTGATGCCATTGAGATTGATGACGATGCGGCTCTGACTTGGATGCGCCAAGCTCACTACTACATGGGATTGTATAGTTACACTTACTCAGCAGGACTTGTCATCTCGACAGCTGGTTACCTCCATCTGAAAAAATCAGAAACTGGAGCTGAAGATTGGCTCAATCTCCTCAAATCAGGTGGCAGCAAAACACCACTTGAATCAGCCATGATTATCGGAGCGGATATTTCAACGGACAAACCACTCCGTGATACCATCCAATTTTTGTCTGACACAGTTGACCAGATTATCGCCTACAGTGCCCAGCTGGGAGAGTAGGTTGTTCTAGAATGATGTTTATGGGCTTGTTAAGCGTCATTATACTTGGCTTAGCAAACACGCCGATGAAGGTCGTGATGTTAAATTTGAACTTGTTGTAGAGTTGATATTGATAGTTATTTACTTCATTTTTTATCAGATTGTATTTAATTGAGAATTCAATATTAAGTCATCTAAGGACAGCTTTTTGAACAGTTGTTAGAAATATAGAGGTACTGACTATGTATCAAGAGTTACTAAGAAAAATAGCAGAAGAAAAACCAAGTTATCATGATGAAGAAATCCAGTGGTTGCTTGACCATTTGGGAGATCCTTCTCCAGAAATTCGCGATGACCTTGTTTTTACAAGCTTTGCTAGAGGAATTCAGGAAGAGCTATTTACACAGGAACAATTTGATTTCATTGCTGAGGTGGTGTCA
The DNA here is from genome assembly GCA_963541545.1 of uncultured bacterium. GTDB lineage: Bacteria > Bacillota > Bacilli > Lactobacillales > Streptococcaceae > Streptococcus. The sequence continues at coordinate 49,538 of CAUTUU010000006.1, forward strand.
TCTGATGGAGGACTAGATAAAGAGATTGATAAGGTAGGTCTGCCAACACTTGAACGTTCTTTTAGGGCACTTGTTTATGGAAACCTCTTGTCTGCAGATGCCAACCAGCAATCGATTTTTTATCAGGGATTAAAGGCAGAAATTCGCAATGTCCTTTTAAATCAAGGTTTGTACTATACTTTCAAAAGAAAAAGACACGACAGGTTTTTCAAGTCAATATGGTTGGGTTCACGCTTTTGCACATGGAGCCGATTTACTGACAGAGATAGTTTGTCATCCAAACTTTCCTAAAAACAAAATTCATGAAGTCTTTGACATACTTGGCCAACTGTTTAAAAGAATTACCATTCGTTTTACAGATGATGAAGATTGGCGTTTAGCAAGAGTGCTTTATGAACCGATTTTACAAGGGAAGTTGGAGCAAGAGCAAGTAGTTTCTTGGATAAAAACTATTGATTTTCCGATAGAAGAAAGGGAAGATTTTTACAAATTTTCCAACTTTAGATCCTGTCTGTTAGAAGTCTATGTCCAACTTGACCAGAGAAATAGTTTACAAGATGACTTGAAAGAAGCTATCCAGTCTTTTCAATACTAAGAAAAAGCGAGTCAGATTTTCAAGAAATTTCCAATCAATTTTCTTGAAACCCTTTCCCTCTTTTGATAGACTAGTATCTAGTTTTTGAAAAAAGGAGAAAGAAAATGAAAAAATTTGTTGCTGAGTTAATCGGTACTTTCATGCTTGTGTTCGTTGGGACAGGAGCTGTTGTTTTTGGAAATGGTCTTGATGGCCTTGGTCACCTAGGAATCGCCTTTGCCTTCGGTTTGGCCATCGTGGTTGCAGCCTACTCAATTGGAACTGTTTCAGGTGCTCATTTGAACCCAGCTGTTTCAATCGCTATGTTTGTAAACAAACGCTTGTCATCAAAAGACCTTGTCAATTACATCCTTGGACAAGTAGTTGGCGCTTTCCTTGCGTCAGCTGCAGTATTCTTCCTCTTGTCTAACTCAGGCATGCCAACTGCTAGTCTTGGTGAAAATGCCTTGGCAAATGGTGTCACTGTCTTTGGTGGTTTCTTATTTGAAGTTATCGCAACCTTCTTGTTTGTCTTGGTAATCATGACCGTGACTTCAGAAAGCAAGGGCAATGGAGCGATTGCTGGTTTGGTAATCGGTTTGTCATTGATGGCCATGATCCTTGTGGGATTGAACATTACTGGCCTTTCGGTGAACCCAGCTCGTAGCTTGGCACCAGCTGTCTTGGTAGGTGGCGCAGCTCTTCAACAAGTATGGATTTTCATCCTTGCCCCAATCGTTGGTGGGATTCTTGCAGCACTTGTTGCTAAAAACTTCCTTGGAACAGAAGAATAATTGAAACACAAAAAGCCTTGCTCCTCGATTTGAGGAACAGGGCTTTTTCGTATTTATTTATACTTAATGAAAATCAAAGAGCAAACTAGGAAACTAGCCGCAGGTTGCTCAAAGCACTGCTTTGAGGTTGTAGATGAAACTGATGAAGTCAGTAACCATACATACGGCAAGGCGACGTTGACGCGGTTTGAATTTGATTTTCGAAGAGTATTAACGGTTGTCAATTTTCTCTGGATAAAGGTCGTGTTGGAAGAGGCGTTGTTCTGCCAAGCCTTCATACTTGGTTCCTGGCTTACCGTAGTTGTAGTAGGGGTCAATCGAAATGCCTCCGCGCGGAGTGAATTTTCCCCAGACTTCTAAATAGCGAGGGTCTAGCAAGTTGACCAAGTCTTTCCCGATGGTGTTGATACAGTTTTCGTGGAAATCTCCATGATTTCGGTAGCTAAAGAGGTAGAGTTTGAGGGATTTTGACTCGACACAGAGTTTGTCAGGAATGTAGGAAATATAAATGGTCGCAAAGTCTGGTTGAGCAGTGATTGGGCACAGGGATGTAAATTCAGGGCAGTTGAATTTGATGAAATAGTCATTTTCCACATGACGGTTGTCAAACGATTCGAGGACTTCTGGTTGATAGTCGAAAATATAGTTGGTTTCTTTGTTGCCTAATAGGCTTAGGTTTTTCATTTCTTCTTGTTGTGACATGATTTTTTCTTTCTAATTTAAACACCACGTTGGTTGTCGTAGAGGAGGGTATGCAGTTGAGGAAGGACGCGGACATTGCCCCAGCTATCGTCAGCAGCGACGCGTTCCCAGAGTTCTTTGAGGCGGTCCAGTTGGTCTTGGACAATATTGCCTGTAGCCTTGGGCTCAGGATTTCCTGCCGATAAGAAGAGGACATCTGGTTGGTAGCGTTCTTGAATGCCTTTGGCAAAGGCCAAATCGGCATCATCAAAGACAGGGATTTTAAAGGTGACCTTGTCTGGATCCAGTTGGGAAACGATAAAGTCCAAGGTCTCAAAGTTGACTTCCATCTTGGATGAAGGAGGTTTGGGACTCAGGGTGACCTGGTCGATATCTTTTAACCAATTTTGCCAGCGGGAGCCTTGAGTCTCAACAGCTAGAGTGACACCGCGTTCCTTGAGCTTAGTGACCAGTTCAGCCATATTGGTTGCTAGGATAGCAGGGTTTCCCCCAGACAGGGTAACGTAGTCGTAGCTCCCTAGCTTGTCTAATTCAGCAATGACTTCGTCAGCCGTCATGCGAGTTGGTTTTTCAGAGCCATCCCAAGTGAAGGCAGAGTCGCACCAGTCGCAGTGGTAGTCGCAACCAGCAGTGCGGACAAACATGGTTTTCTGCCCGATAGCACGGCCTTCACCTTGAAAGGTTGGGCCAAAAATTTCCAGAACTGGTAGTTTGAGGACACGTTCCCTAGTCATCTAACCACTCCCGTCTAAACTCTGCAAAGGCAGTCGGAGTTTCATAGAGGCGAACATATTCCAAACGGAGACCACGCTCATCGGGCAACTCTTGACTCATGGTTTGGAAAATCCAGTAAACCATATTTTCAGCGGTCGTGTTCATATAGGGAAGGGTTTCATTGAGATAGCGATGATCTAGGTGGGGCTCTAAGAAGTTCTTGTAGATCGCTTTGATGTCTCCGAAATCGTAGGTCATGCCACGCTCATCTAAAAATCCACTGACAGCAATCTGCAGATGATAGGTATGGCCGTGCAGGGACTTACATTTTCCCTCATAGTGAAAGAGGTGGTGGGCAGCATCGAAGGTAAATTCTTTTGATACCAAGGTTCTGTGAGGATTGTAAACGAGAGATTCTCCAGTTTCCTGTTTGATTTCTTTGGGTGCAAAAAACATTAGGCCTCTCCTTTCTGTGAGAGATAGACATCTAAACCATGTTGACGTAGGTGGCAGGCTGGACAATCTCCACAGCCACTTCCGATAATTCCGTTGTAGCAGGTCAAGGTCTTTTCACGAACATAGTCAAAGGCATCGAGTTGGTCAGCTAACTCCCAAGTTTCAGCCTTGTCCAGCCACATGAGAGGTGTTTGGATAACAAAGTCGTAATCCATGGCAAGGTTGAGAGTAACATTGAGAGATTTGACAAAGACATCTCGACAATCAGGGTAGCCAGAGAAGTCGGTCTCGCAGACACCTGTCACGATATCTTTAATGCCACGTTGCTTGGCAAGAACTGCTGCAAAAGATAGAAAGAGGTGGTTGCGACCGTCAACGAAGGTATTGGGAACCTCTCCCTCTTTTTGCTCAATCTCCATATCAGAGGTTAAGGCATTTTCAGTGATTTGCCCCAGCAGAGACATATCTAAGATGTGATGACGAATGCCTTGTTCCTTAGCGATTTCTTGGGCAACTTGAATTTCGAGATGATGACGTTGACCGTAGGCAAAGGTGACAGCTTCGACTGTTTCATAGTGTTCTTTGGCCCAAAAGAGGCAGGTTGTGGAATCTTGACCGCCACTAAAGACGACCAAGGCTGATTGACGTTTCATAGTACTCC
>CAUTUU010000007.1:0-45670 GCA_963541545.1 uncultured bacterium
TCCGTCCTTTCTAGATCTTAGCTTTTCTTCAACCCACTACAGTTGACAAAGAGCCGTAAATTCTTGAATGTCTGTAAACCTTGATATAATAGCATCGATTAACGTTTTGAGAATTGTGATGCTTTACGAGCTTTTTTCAAGCCTGGTTTGGAAAGTATGAGTTTCAGTTGGATTAAAAGTATTGAAATATCAAGCACTTGCAGAATTCATTCTGCTTTTTTATTTTAAAAAAATGAATGAGTTTAATTGAAATAGGGGAATTAGTTTAAATATTTTCTTTGCAATTAAAATTTACTAATAGTTTTCTTTCAATTATAGTATATAATAGAAGAAAATGGAGGTTCACAATGATAAAAGACGCTATCCTATCTGAAGATAGAAAATACCGTTACATACTTTCTCGTACTTGGGATGAGACAAAACCAACTGTTCTATTTATTAGATTAAATCCGTCTACGGCTGACGAAAAAACTGATGATCCTACAATTCGAAAGTGTATCATTTATGCTAAATGTTGGGGTTATGGAAAAATCCTAATGGCAAATCTTTTTGCTTTCAGAAGCACTGATCCAAACAAGCTTAACCACGAAGCGGATCCAGTTGGACCAGAAAATGATTCTTATATCCTAAAATCTGCATCTGAAGTAGATTTAATTATTGCATGCTGGGGAAATCCAGGAAGACTTTTTAGTCGTGATAAAGAAGTTATTTCATTGATACCTAACTTACATTGCTTAAAGAAAAATAAAAATGGAACCCCTAGTCATCCACTCTACTTATCCAAAGACATAAAACCTTCCTCAAAGGATAGACCTTTAACTTTCCGAAAAATAAGTATTTTCCGGAAAGTTTTAACACTTGTTGTTATAATAGATATTTCTACATTTTTTTAATTTTTAGTACGAGTAGTGCGTATTTCTTTCCAGATAGTTCTGCAAAATATTAATTAAAATTTGTTATACAAATAATATATCTTATGAAAGTGACACAAAGAAGAATTTCTACATACTGCTAACACAATCCATTCTAAAGGGAATTCCACTAATAAAACTAAGACCAACCTCTTAGATGGCGCAAAAAGCTGTTTGAGTTAACTCAAACAGCTCTGAATATACTCATGTAATAACAAGAATAATTTTATTGTTCTGGAATTAACTCTTGAGGATAATATTGTTTTTCATTATTATCATCATTGATTTTTAACATTTTACGATAAGTAATATTTGGAATAGTTTCAACCTCACCTATTTTATCTCCTTTATTATTTCTAATTGTCATAGTTAGATTATCATATCTGTATTTAGTTATAATAGCAGGCATATGACCTATATTACTTTTTTTAATGATATAAATATCGTCTTTGGAGAAAACTATTTTATCATTAGTATCAAAGTTAGGTTTATCACTAACATTAGTATTGTTATAAATATATACTCCTCTATAACTATTTTTCATAGTAAAGGTTATTAATTTGGTCAAAATGAAAAATAATAGTATAACAACAAATAAAGGATTCCAAACATTATGGTGATTAATTTTAAGTATATTTATACCAATTTGTTTTTCTGAATTTGAAATTTTATTTTGAGTATCAGATTTATCTAAAATAAAGAAGTTGTCTTCGATTTTTAGAATATCATCGGAAACATATTTAATTGTTTTGTTTCCCCACTGTTCAGACAAAAGAAGATTATCTGATATATTGTATGTTTTACTTATCTTCTTCTTTAATTTTCTTTCTATAATGATATTTTTATTAAGATAGAAATAATAATTTTCATTTATTTCCCATCTTTTGCTTAGTAACTTATATTTGACACAATTATATTTACCATTTTTAAGAGGAATATCGTTTAAGGTAACATTGACATCTAATAATTTCATGGAAATAGTTTCAAATATCCAGTCTTTACAAGTTGTAAAACATACCCAAGCCAAAAACACTATGAATAGTTTTAAGATAGCATTCCAAATTAAAAAATCTGAAAAATAATCTGTTGGAACAGACTGAAAATGCTTCGAATGAATCCTATTAACCATATATATATGGCGCGCTTCCCAAAATTTTTTCTGAAATTAGTAATGACACATATAAAATTGGGATAAAAATTATTAGAGTATATTTCTTTTTAAGAACATCTTCTTTCAATTCTTCTTCATTATTGATAAAAACTTTAAACTTTTTAGGTACAAACATTTTTAAATCAGCGCCAAGAAATTGATTCGCAATCATTCCTAAAAACATTGCTAAAAATGTCCAGCCTAATATAGCTTTTTCTATACCGACAAAAGAAAAAGTTAATAATGGAATTATTATAAAACCTAAATATATGAATGGAGAAATTCTTGTTATTTCAAAAATTAATCTTGTTATTACTAAAATAACAACAACTACAGTTATAAAAGGGATAAAGGAATTTACTATATTCAATTTTGTGAAACTCTTGATTGAAGAAACTATAATATTATAAGTAAAAACATAGAAAATAGATAATAAAATACTTTTTAAAAGATAAGAACCAATTGATATGCTATAATCTACTTTCATCTGTTCTCTATACGGCCCTAAATTAATAGTACAATCTTTTCTGTAATAGAACATAAATACGATAACCATTATTAAATAGAAAATTGTAAAAACTATATGCTCATTTAATTCAATCTCATTACTATTACAGAATAAAAATAACAAAGCAATGCTATTCAATACTACTGTAATTATATAATTTATTGTCATTGGTCTTGTTATCAAAATTGATCTAATAATTTTTTGCATGGTTCCCATCCCTTTTACTATGATTTTTTTAATTGTATCTTTTGAAAGCTAGTGTTGATTGAAATATGTCAGTAATTACGAAAAACTTGACCAAGAATCGATTGAAGCGAAGTATTCTAAACGTTTTTTTGAATTCTGCTTATTTCTTTAAGACATTGAAGAATTAAATTTGTTCCACTTTTTTGAAAAATAGATCAAGATAAATCTTGATCCCTTTTCTTTTTACCTAAACTTCATCTTCACTTCCTGCATCCATTGAGGAAGAACTTTATTCAATTCCATGTTGAGTTTAAGTTTGTTTCCGGTGAATTGATTTGTTGCTTTAGTTGCATCGAGTGTTTTGACGATATCTTCACGGAATGGAATTTCATCTGGTTTCTTCAAATCATAAGCTTTTAATGATTTGGCAAGTAGTTGACTGTCTAGTCCCCACTCAGACGCAAATTCTTCGAGAAGATTCATTTGTCTTTGCGCCTGCCATGCATTGAAGGCTGTGTCAACGTCAGTATCTGCAGACAAATGTCCTGGAACCAATTCTTCGCTAATAAAGGTTTTAAGAGACTCAGCTAGCTCATTTTCTCCTAAATTACTAAGTTCTTGAATTTGTTCTAATATCAAGATTAGGTTATTATCATTGATAACTAACACTCCATCCTTACTTGATGTCTGTTTATCAATTAGTGTAAATATGCTTTGGGCATCAATAACCTGGGTTCCTTGAATTCTTGTCTTCCCAACTATATTATCAATTAATATACCAGTCGGTTCAGGTTCTTTAGGGAATAGATTCTTATACGCCCCAATATACTGTAACCATATATGCTGAGTCATCCCAAAGGATTCATCATCCCAAGAAAACTCATAATATTGTTTCACTTTACCTAACTGTGTTGCTGCTTTGGTGAATGCTTTTTTAAAGAGTACCTTTTTCTCTTCATCATCTTTAATAGAAGCCCAATTTGTTGGATCTTCTAACTCAGCTTTTAAATAGGCGAATTTATCAGCTAATTCAATTACTGCATCAGAATATTTCTTAACCAGAACTCTGCTATTTTTCCCTCCACTTCCATATAAGCGAAGGGCATTATTTACAAGAGATTCTGTGATCCTAGGAAATTGGAAATTGATTATCGTTCCAAATTCCTTAGCAGAACCAAATACACGATTCGTACGAGAATATGCTTGAATCAAACCTTGAAGCTCTAACGCTCTATCAACATAAAGAGTATTTAAGCGTTTAGCATCGTATCCAGTTAGTAGTTGGTCTGCGACAATTAAGATATCGATATTTTTAGGATTTCTACCACTCCCACCTCTTTTCGCACGAGCAGTAATATCTTCAAAATAGGCATTCTCACCACGAACTTTATCTCCAACTATGAACTTAATACCAGTAATTCCTGCATAATCTTCAAACATTTCCTCGACAACTTCATTAGCGACATTGTCGGGGTCATTTTCGTTACCAAAACTAAAAGTCATTACTATATTAGGCTTAGCGCCCCCTTCCTGAAATCTTTCAGCTATTTGCTTTTTAAACTCGTGGTAATAATTGATAACACGTTCTTTATATGCAACCGTTAGTATCGCATTAAATTCTCCCTGTTGAGATTGCGATTCCCAGCCAGCAAGGATTTCTTCTACCACTTTTGGAATATGATACTTATCTTGGTAAAATAATAGACCTTCTTTAACCGCGTTCTTTTCTACTTCCAGTTCAGTCCATTGATGAACTTGTCGTTCAATCTCTCTTTGTCCTTTACTTGGATATTCTTCAACTAGAATATCAATCAGTTGCTCACGGAGATCTTCATAGCTCCTAAACTCACCTGTATTGATGTAGTCAACATGGAATCCTAAGACATTCCCATCTGCAATAGCTTCATCAATTGTATATTGGTGTAAAAGTGGACCGAATAGCTTCTCGGTTGTATTGATAACTTCACTACGTTCATTAATTTTACCCTTCACCTTGTTTTCATCAAATAAAGGAGTTCCTGTAAAACCAAAGAATAAGCTGTTTTTAAAGAAATAATCTTTAATGGTCCCCATCATATCTCCCATGGTAGTTCGATGGGCTTCATCGATAATAAAGACAATTTTTTTATCTGAAAGTTGATGGTCCTGTGCTTCAAGCAACTCATTTACCAAAATGTTCAGTTTGAAGGTAGTCGTTACTACAATCCCACTCTTAGGAGAAGTGAGTTGTTTTCTCAATTGGTAGGTATTCTTTGTCCCATCAACATCCACGGATTCATAAACGGAATAAGCTTTAAAGGCTTTTGAAGTTTGTTCGTCTAGATCTCGTCTATCCAGTAAGAATACCACTTTATCAAATTCCGTACGGGTTGCGAGAAATTGAGCCGTTTTAAAGCTAGTAATGGTCTTTCCTGAACCTGTTGTATGCCAAACAAAACCACCATGCGGAATCTTATCTGGATTATCCCAACCAAATGCTGCTTTCTCAACTGCCTGAAGAGCATAGACCTGATATGGACGCATCAACATATGGCGACGATTTTCTTCATTGTCAGGATCTTCATCGATAATGAGATAGTCTCCCACCATTTGATGAGCCATCGATACCATTAAGAAGTGTTCAATGACTTCTCTATAATCTGTTAGAACACGTTGACCCAAGTGCTTCCCACTTTCTTGTCCTTTTTGAGTTACTGACCAATGGAAGACGAAAGCAGGATTAAAATCGTTAATAGATTTTGGAGTTGCAAAATAACGAGTTTCAATATCCGTTGTCACGACCATCATCTGTGAGAAGGCCATGAAGTTATTGGTGTATTCTCCATCTGCATAGTAACGTTTGAATTGACCGAAAGCTTCGTCTAAGCTTTTATCACTTCTTTTTTGTTCGATATTAATCAGAGGCAAACCGTTAATTAGAAGCACCAGATCAAAACGATTGCCGTTAGAGGTTGATACTTCACGAGCAATCTGGTAACTCGAATCTCCTCCACTAACTTGAGCTTTTTTCAAGATGGTTAGTGTGATTTGTTTACGAGTAACTTCTGGATGATCATCCCGATAAATACCATCGAGCTTTCCAGTTGAGCCTTCGATAGATAAGATTTTTGCAACTTCATAACTGTTTGAAATCTGATTGACTTTTGATAAGACTTGTTCAAATTCGCTATCTGTCAATGCGATACCTTCTAGGACATCAGCATTAATGCGATTAAGCTCATTTCTCCAGTTATCAATCAAATCTTGAACAGTCACTTTATGAAGATTGCCATTCAGTTTATCTGGAGCTTGCCATCTGAACTTGGTTAATTCTTTGACGAATTCATCCTGAAAATGTCTCTCAGAGGCATCTTTGTTGATACGACCCATAACGTTTCCTTTCTATAATAACTTCCTATATCCTTAGACAAAGAGTTCATTTAAGTATGCTTTTTTCAAATCTTTTAGTTTATCGAGTTTTTGTTGTTGGAGAGTAACGGATTTATCAAGGTTTTGGAAAAAAGATCCGATCTGCTTCTGTTCACTAATAGAAGGAAATAAAATAGAAACTTCTCCAATTTCATTTTTATTAATTTTCTTTGGAAATGCAATGTGAAGTGTTCTACTCCATAGTTCTTTTTGAAAATTAACAGAGGAAATAGAGGTATTTAAAAAATTACTATCAAGCTGAGCAGATCGAATTAAGGCTAAACTTACATAAAAAGCTAATTTATCATCAGTATTTACAACATTAGATGTTCCAATATCTCCAATTCTAGTCATCAAGACATCTCCATTTTGAGGGAAAATTTTAAAATCTTTTATAAAATCATCCTTAGAGATATACTTATTTGATTTTAGAGTTTTTATATTTTCGACACTTAAAAACATTATGCCGTCTGTTGTATATCTAGGGGTTTGATGTGTTCCATCATAAATTTCTGATACATCTTTTAACTTCTTCTCTTCCCACTCACCTTCAAATCCTGGAAAACGGCGTTTTGGTACTCGTTCTCCCTCTGCGGGGAAGAATTCAGCAAGATAGGATTTCTTGAGATTTTTCAGTTTGTCGAGTTTTTGCTGATGGAGATTGATGAGTCTGTCTATTGTTTGAAATAAGATTCCTAGCTGTTTTTGCTCAATCAGATTTGGAATATGGAGTTGCAATTTTTTTACTGAGGAATAATTTACATAGATTTGAGTTCCACCTTGAACAATTTTTTTTACTTTATCTCTAAATTTACCATTTAATAATGCAAAAGCAAATAATGGATTAAAAACATTCTTAGGAGTAATGATTTCTGTTCGTTGATTTACAACGAATTCATCTGATGAATCAATAAGAAGAGTTCGACCAATAATAGTTCCATTTGAAGTCTTATCATTTAAAACCATTGTTAACTCATTTTTTTTGACTACCTGATTATCTGTAATTTCATTTGATATAGCCCGTATTCCTTGATCAATATAATTTCCATCTAATCCATAACTTCCTATCGATATCACTTTATATAAACCATTTTTTGAAAAATAATTTTCAATTGCTGTCCCACTACGATGTGTAGAAAGTTCATCTAACTGCTTTTGTTCCCATTCTCCTTCAAAACCAGGAAAACGACGTTTTGGTACATGTTTACTTTTTGTCATTATAGCACCACCAGTCCACTCATCATTGCTTCTAGCTCTTTCTCTAGTTTAGAGATTTCATCATCTAGACTGTCTAATGTTTCTGAGTAACGCTTATTGAGTTCTTCTAAGACTGCAATCTCCGCTTTAAGAGGTGATTGGACTAGTTCCCTAACTTTTTCAATCACAGAACCAAACCATTTTTTGTAAAGGAGTTGATCTACTTCTTCATCTGTTAATTGTAGGATTCGTTCTGCAATTAGTTCTTTCAACTCAAGTTCTTTAGCTTTAATTTCTTTATTAACTGCTGACTTTTCTTTAGTTAAGTCATCCACTTTCTTGAGAAATTCATAGTCAGCAGAGCCTTTTTCAGCTTCCTTCAAGCTAGCTTTTACTAGTTTACTTTCAAAGCTGTCTTGCGCTTCACCTTCGTCGTTCTTTTTGAGAGTGTCGAAGAGAGCGTTATACTCATCACTATCTTCTACCTTGGCATTTTCTACTAACTCACTTAGTTCACTATCAATTTCAGAAACACGAGATTTGAGACCTTCGATATCAGCTAGCTCATCCCCATAGAACTCACCAGCGATTAGTTCATTCGGAATGATAACCCCGTTCCATCCGTCTTGAACTTTTTCCTTGTTCTTACCTTTCGTTACCATATTTGGTTCACGAGTGCGACCAGCTTCATAGAAGCCTAATTGTTCGATAAACTCTATATCGTGACCTAGGTATTTAGTCCAAATCTCTGCCATAATTTGATATCCATCATAGATATCCAACTGTGGAAATTCTGATAATCGAGTTTTTATCGCACTTAACATTGACTCTTTTAATTGATGTGGCGTCAAATCAGAATTTAATTGGTGCAATTTTATCCAGTACTCGTCCAGATACTCTTGGATAGAAGTTACTACTTGCACTGTCTCTTCTTTTACTGTTTTACTGCTTAGAACAGCTTCCGAGAACTCTTCAATTGGATGAATTAATTCAAAATATCCTGAGCGTTTTTCAGAAATTGCTTTCTCAAGTATTTCTGGTACTGCCTGATGAAGTGCAGACAAACTCTTGATGTTAGCTTCAGGAATACCACCATACAAATGCGCATCCACATCATGAGGAATTTCTTCGTCAATAGCTGTCACGTAACGAGGGATATTCATGTTGAACTCATTTTGAATCAGCTCTTGACGACTTGCTAAATGACTATAGCCCTTCTCTTCGATACGATTCTTGTAAACATCTACGATTTTCGCAATGTCTTTCTCTTGGAGGGCATTTTGTTTCCCAACTTTGATAAAGTTACGGGATGCATCGATGAAAAGAATTGGCTCGTTTAATTCACGGTTTTTCTTCAAGATGATAACACAAACCGGAATCCCTGTGTTTGTAAATAGATTACTTGGTAAACCAATGACGGCATCAATCTGATTTTTCTCTAGTAGGCGTTTTCGAATTTCACCTTCTGCAGAACCACGGAAGAGGACACCGTGTGGTAAGACAATGGCCATAGTTCCTGTAGTAGACAAGTGATATAGCCCATGAAGGAGAAAGGCGAAATCTCCTTTTGAATCTGGAGGCAGGACACCTGCAATTTCAAAACGTGGGTCACTTGGCTTTAAACCGGCACGATTCCAGTTCTTAATCGAATAAGGAGGATTCATAACGACTGCATCAAACTGGACTCCTTCATTTGTACGTTCTGGGTCTTCCGGCCAGTCTTGGCCAAGAGTATCCCCATTTTTAATACTCATCTTCTCTGGACGAACTCCATGAAGTAAGAGATTCATTCGGGTCAAGTTATAAGTTGCTGTGTTTTTTTCTTGACCATAGTAATTAAGGCTTTTCTGTAGTTCTTCTGATAAATACTTTTTAACAGTTAACAAAAGAGAACCTGAACCGACTGTTGGGTCATAGATGGAAGTAATATTTTGATTTGTCGCTACAATCTGCGCCATAACTTCACTGACTTGATGTGGCGTGTAGAATTCTCCAGCTTTCTTACCAGATTCCATAGCAAATTGGCCAATGAGATATTCATAAGCATCACCTAGTACATCACCATTCTGAAGGGCTACCATATCCAAGTCTTCAAACAATCGGATTAATGCTTGGATGTTTTTATTACGTTCATTCAAGTTGCTACCAAGAGCTGTATCGGTTAGATCCAGTGTTGAACTTGAAAAAAGGCCTTTAAAGTCATCATAACCGTTAGTAACCGCAATGCTGCGTTCGAATTGATTAAGACTATCAGTTACTTTCTGAACTTCAAAATTCCCAGCATTCATATCTTGGACCCATGTTTGATATAGATGTTCAGGACGCACAAAATAGCCCAAGATGTCCTGAATCATTTTTTCTAGTTCAGTATCATATTCTTGATGGGCATTTTTATATTCTTCAAACCAATCTTCTTCCTTAGAAATACCTGCGGTTGTCGCAAATGTTTTCAGAGTCTGGTCACTCAAAAATTTATAAAACATAAGGCCCAACATGTAGTCTTTATAGCGACTAGCATCCATGGACCCACGTAATTCATTTGCACCATTCCATAAACGTGCTTTAATTTCTTCTGATGTAATCATATAACTCCCCTTTTTAAACTCCTTTCAAACAATAAAACTGCTAAAATGTTTATTATTTGAAATCGCAACTATTAGCTTTGTAACAAGCCAAACTCCAAATATATTATTTATAAAATTATATCATAAAATTAGAGCTTTTGTCTGTTGTGGTTGCAAAGAGAAGAGTTTAAATATCTAAAAAATCTTATTGAGTAATTATCTAGCATTTTTATTTCGAACCAAAAATAATGCTCTCTCCCATCTTTCGTTTTTTCTTTATTTAAGACAAAAAAATTTTTTTGGTTAATTGCCATAGTTCTTAATATATCATTAATTAAAAAAGTTAAAGGGATATTCATCGAAGAATATTTTTGAAAGTCCACTACAAATCTAAAATAATCTTCTGAGAAATAGTCCATCTGCAATTTATTTTTATAATGCTCTTTTATATATGTATTCATTTTGTTTGATTGACCGGTCTTTGTCCTTTCATTGTATTAATAGTAGTTGTAATTCTACTTTCTTTTTCGCCTCTTGATCCGATAATTTTGTACTATCCCACGCATATGCTACTGATTTTCCTTTATTATAAATCAACCAAATTTTTAAACTTTCAATACTTTCTTTCAATTCTTTCCAATTATTCTGGTTAATTAACTCTGGCAGATCATGGCTTGAAACAAAACCATATTCAATAATGCGATTTTGTGTCTGAACCTTTAAAGAAAAACTATATTGCTTGAACTCATCAATCAATTGTTGTTTTATGTCACGAAACAAACTATGTATTAAAGAATTTTTCATCTCTATATAGTTATTAATAGCTTGTTTAATTTTATCTTCCCTATTTGGAAAATACATTCGTAACAAATCTAGCAAACGAAAGTATAGAGCTTGTTTTGAAATTCCCAAATTTTCTTGTACCTTCTGAAAACTATCATAGTTGTAGTAAATTTTTGACAATAAAACAATATCTGGCATTAATACCACTGCAGAAAAAATATTTGCCTCACGTTCTAGTAAATTTTCCTGATTGTCGACAGATTCTGTAAAACATGTACCGTTATGGTTAAGGACAAAATGGCCTAGTTCATGACATAGGGTGAAATTATGCTTAACTTTAGGGTTATCCTTCTCATAAGAAAAACTAATCCCATACTCATCAATTATGGTTAAACCTTCAATCTTATGATTTGAGAAGTGGTGACTAATCACTTGAATCTGATATTTTTGAATACAATATTGAAAGAAGTAATTGAAATAATAGTTTAATAGAGAAATATTATTGTCTTTCACGTACTGATATAATTGTTGTTTTGTAGTTCTACTTACTCTTGTATATAATTCATCCAATAAATAATACCCCTTTAAGTATAGATTGCAAAACTAAACCAAATCTATTGAATTTATTGTATAAAAAAAAGTAGACAATTGTCTACTGAATTTACCCGTATAATTATATCATTCATTGAGCATAGGGTTATATAAAATTGAAAAGGCTTCATTTGAAATTTCTTTATATGGAGCCGGAACTCTAGTAAATGTTTCTAATGTAGTCATTCCCATATCGGAAAGTTTTAGTTCAAGTAAATTTACATGTCTCAATTCTTTTAAATGTTCCTCAACTGATAAAGGATATCGTAGAAACATATCTACTTGTTTCAAAAAGTTTTTTGTAGCTCTTTCATCAAGTAAAGGCATAAGTGTTTTATATAAATAATTTAATGTTACCCAAGCTTTTCTCAGTTGATTTCCAAAAATTGTTTGAATCAATGGTGGAATATATTCTGTTTTTAAATTCTGACTTTTCCAATATGATTCTAAAAAAGGGTATAATTCCCACTTTGTAATTTTTGTTCTACCCTCTGTAAAATCGAACTCCAAATCCCAATTAGGATTGAAATCAGGGTCCATAAAACCCGGAAGAACAGGTCTGCCATGTGCCGCTGCATTTCTCAAAACAGACAAATCACTAAAAAATTTTAATGAACTATTTAATCCTTCAAGTTGTTCATTGTTGAATTGTTCCTTAGTATTCGCATACCAATAGCTTGTAAATTCTTTTAACTCAAACAAATCTAACTGTTCCAAAAAGTCCTCTAGGGGACAAAAATCATTATTGACATAATCAAAGAAATCCGATGCTCTTCGAAAAATTTTTTCTTTCCTTGCTTTTTCAAAAATTTTGTTCCCTTTCTTTTCCCTCCATAATTCAAATGTTGAAATAACAGACCCATTAATTCCATCTTGAATTGACATTCTGCTTAAAAATTGCTTGATGGCATTTTCGATCTGAAGTACCCATTCCATTAAATAAGCTCTAAATTTTTGATCTACTTTATCAACAGCAATTATTAACTTAGGATCTATCTTAAGATCCTCAATACTAATTTCATTGTTAGCTCGATGGGTTTTTAGTAAAGATGAGAGAACCTCTTGACTTAAAAAAATACCGTCAATTAAGTAATTTAACATTCTTGGTTGAAATCCAATATTCTGAAGATATTCATATTTTTGATAACTATCTAAATTATCAATTTCTGTTGTTCTAAAATTATACCTGTTAAATTGATCAATGACACGCAGCACATAATTTTCATTCGGAAAATCCCTTTTAAAATACTCAACTTTACCATCAAAGACAATATTTGTTAATTCAAAGATTCTCCCCTGCCTTCTTAAACCATCTGTTGATTGTAGTTCAAAAGAAACATCTTTAGAATATTTGATGTAGCTATCTCCATTTGATTCAACAATCATCTCCGTTTTTATCGAAAATGGAATATCTTCAAAATCTCCCCTCTGATTAAATGAGTCTGTACGAATAATACCATAATTATTATGTATTTCCGTCACAATTCCTTTACCTGTTCTCTTCACATTCAACCTCCTATAATGCAAATTTATTAGTTAAAACTTTATAACTACCAACTCATCTATAATTATTTCAAAGGCAGACTAAACATGACTTAGTTCTCCACTTATAATAGTTTTAATATTTAATCAAAGTTCCTAGTTATTTAGTTGATTGAACTTTCGTCAGACATAGTCCAATCCACATTTCTATGATACATCATGGTACACTAATGCCCTTTACTAAAAACTTTCTTTCTAACATAAATTCAATTAATTCTTTTTTAAAGATTTCTTTTTCCTCATCAGTCAATCCTTTTGAGTTCATACGGAAAAGTAACTCAATATTATCTAATTCATCATCTGTATTATCTAAATTCCCAACTAAATAATCAACAGACACATTTAAAACTTGTGCAATTTTAACAAGATTTTCTTGTGTTGGTTTTTTATATCTATGTTCCCATGAAGCGTAAGCAGGTTGCGAAATTCCTAGTCTTTCAGCTACTTCAACTTGACTAAAGTTTGCTTTTTTTCTTATTTCTATTAAGCATTCCGAAAATTCCATCTTTAAGCCTCTAAAAATTTTTTTAATTTTTTCAAAAAACTCTTGACAAATATAATCATTGGTTATATAACGTGAATATAGCTGATAGTTATATCAGTTTAAAAAATAATAATGCTAACTTTTAGCATCATACTCTTTGAAAATTAAATAAAAAGTGCGTCTGACAACCAGAGGACTGATTACCAAAACTACACTAAACTTCGTGCCTTTATTGTAAATGTTTTGGAAAGAAAAGTCAAGTCTCTTATGGTTGAAGTGAAGATATAAAACATTTTTGTGGGCTTCCACGCATTTCGGATTTTCGCACTTTTCAGAATAGTAAAGTGAACTAGCTTCGCCAAAGAGCGTAAGAGAACCTAATGAGTATGATAATGACTACCTATTTAGGTTGGCTGGGAAAGTGATGGTAATTCATGCAAAACACCTTACTAAACGTTGCCACCGTTAAGGAGGAATCCTTCAACCAAATAACTTCTCTTTACTGCTGTCTATCTACCTTGATAGACTCACTCTCAAGCTACTAAGTCTTCTTTTTTCTTAGTAGCTTTTTTACTTTATAATAAAAGAGGAAACTATGACAAACTTTTTTCGCACTACAATGTAAACGACTTTACGATAATTACACTTTTACTTATAGAATATTCAGTTCATCTGATAGGCTAACAGTACAGCTATACACTCAAGCTTTGAATGATTTAGATTCTTTAGCAAAGAAATCACTCATCACAGGATTTTCTCATGCTGAAGTAGAATTCTATACTAGAATGTTTAAACGTAAACTCTCTACTCACTACTACTCAAGAGTGAAGCTACCAGCTTAACTCTTTTTATTTTACAATCAGAAAGGAAAAAACTTATGATCCCAGAAACTTTAAAAATGAAACCAGAATTTATCGGCCCAGCTTACTATGAAAAATTAGGGAATGCTCCTCGTTATGTCTTTGGTGGTAAAGAAGGAAAGTACCAAAGACATATTCTAAATAGTGAAACTCATGGAGCCTTCCACGTTATTACACCTGCTTCTACCACTGTCTTTCCAGAAGATGCTTTTGTTGAAGCAGTTAACCCTATTTTCCTATCAGATACATCGCTGAATGGAAATTCTGTGGCACCTGCTCTCAATGATTTTGCTGAGAAGCTAGTACTCAAGAAATAACAAAATAAAGGAAAAAATAAAATTTTAAACCATTTAGAAATTTGTTAGAAGTAGGAAATAAATGTTTGGAAGAAGCTAGCCGTGAATACTATTTTATACTCAATGAAAATCAAAGAGTAAACTAGGAAGCTAGCCGCAGGCTGTACTTGAGTACGGCAAGGTAAAGCTGACGTAGTTTGAATTTGATTTTCGAAGAGTATTAGAAAAATTTTATAAAGACCATCAACTCAAACCCTCCATATCTCCTGAACGAGATTTGGACACTTGGCTCCTAAATCCTAAGCCCGTTTCCAAACGAAACATGGAACTATTAACATATGATTTACTAGCAGGTGATATCATTTTACTATGGAGAATCCAGTTTGGCACTTTTACCACCGAAACATGGTTTCCTAAATACTTTGAGTACACTTATGGCATTGATGCCCCAAAACATCTAAAAACTCTGGTAGAAAAAGGTTATACTGTCATTGAAACTGCTTTTGATTCACTTGACCATCTAAATGCTACAATGAAAAAGAATATTTTGAAAAGCAAGGGAATTAGAGGGCTTTCTAAGATGAAGGCTGCAGATCTGGACCAAACCCTTCATAACAACTTTTCAGAAGAAGAATTAGCAAGTCAATTTTCAATTCGTGGCTACAAATTGACTCCAAAGGGGGAACAGATACTGGAACAGTACCAGGACATTATCGACCGTCATCCAAAGAAAAATCTCTAATCAAGTGACTTTGGGGTTGATTTTCTCTAAAACTGTCTTGTCACTAATATTTGAAATCCACTTCCTTTTAGGGTACAATGGTAGAAATGAATTTTTGAGAGGATCAGAATGAAAAAACTAGCAACCCTTCTTTTACTGTCCACTGTAGCCCTAGCTGGATGTAGCAGCATCCAACGTAGTCTGCGTGGCGATGACTATGTGGATTCCAGTCTTGCTGCCGAAGAAAGTTCTAAAGTAGCTGCCCAATCTGCCAAGGAGTTAAACGATGCTTTAACAAACGAAAACGCCTATTTCCCACAACTATCTAAAGAAGTTGCTGAAGACGAGGCTGAAGTGATTCTCCACACAAGTCAAGGAGATATCCGTATCAAACTCTTCCCTAAACTCGCTCCTCTAGCGGTTGAAAACTTCCTCACTCATGCCAAAGAAGGCTACTATAACGGCATTACCTTCCACCGTGTCATCGATGGCTTCATGATTCAAACTGGAGATCCGAAGGGAGACGGTACAGGTGGTCAGTCTATCTGGCATGACAAGGATAAGACAAAAGACAAGGGAACTGGATTCAAAAACGAGATCACTCCTTATCTCTATAACATCCGTGGGGCTCTTGCGATGGCAAATACTGGGCAACCAAATACCAATGGTAGTCAATTCTTCATCAACCAAAACTCCACAGATACCTCTGCTAAACTCCCTACAAGCAAGTATCCAAAGAAAATCATCGAAGCCTACAAAGAAGGGGGAAACCCTAGTCTAGATGGCAAACACCCAGTCTTTGGTCAAGTGATTGACGGTATGGATGTTGTAGATAAGATTGCTAAAGCCGAAAAAGATGAGAAAGACAAACCAACTACTGCTATTACTATTGATAGTATCGAAGTAGTGAAAGACTACGATTTTAAATCTTAAAGATCTAAAAAATACAGTACCCACATACGGTACTGTATTTCTTTTATACTCATTTTAAGTTAGCTTGTTAAAATCCCAGATTTGGTCCATCCAGCCTTCATAAAAGTCTGGTTCGTGGCAGACCATAAGAATCGATCCCTTATATTCTTTGAGAGCGCGTTTGAGTTCATCCTTGGCATCCACATCCAGGTGGTTGGTCGGCTCGTCCAACACTAACACGTTATTTTCACGATTCATCAAGAGACAGAAACGAACCTTGGCTTGTTCCCCACCTGACAAGACCTGAATTTGGCTTTCGATATGCTTGGTTGTCAGACCACAGCGAGCAAGGGCTGCACGAACTTCCGCTTGGTTGAGAGCTGGAAAGGCATTCCAGACAGCTTCAAGTGGGGTTTGGCGATTGCCCCCTTCTACTTCCTGTTCAAAGTATCCAAGTTCTAGGTAATCACCGCGTTCAACTTCCCCAGCGATTGGCGGAATAATACCCAAGAGAGACTTCAAGAGAGTTGTTTTCCCGATACCATTTGCCCCGATAATAGCAACCTTTTGATTGCGTTCAAAGGTAAGATTTAAAGGCTTAGTCAGAGGACGGTCGTAACCAATCTGCAAATCCTTGGCTTGGAAGATAAAGCGCCCAGGTGTACGAGCTGGTTTAAAATCAAAGGATGGTTTTGGTTTCTCACTTTGGAGTTCGATAATATCCATCTTGTCGAGTTTCTTCTGACGAGACATGGCCATGTTTCGTGTTGCAACACGCGCTTTGTTTCGAGCGACAAAGTCCTTGAGGTCCGCAATTTCTTTTTGCTGACGTTCGTAAGCTGCCTCTAACTGAGATTTCTTCATGGCATAGACTTCTTGGAACTGGTAGTAGTCACCAGAGTAACGCGTCAGCTGTTGATTTTCCACATGATAGACGATATTGATAACGTCATTTAGGAATGGAATATCGTGTGAAATGAGGACAAAGGCATTTTCATAGTTTTGAAGATAGCGCTTGAGCCAGTCAATATGTTCAGCATCCAAGTAGTTGGTCGGCTCGTCCAAAAGCAAGATATCAGGCTTTTCAAGGAGGAGTTTAGCCAAAAGCACCTTGGTTCTTTGTCCACCTGACAAAGAGCTTACATCCGTATCCATGCCAAAGTCCATGACACCAAGAGCACGCGCCACTTCATCAATCTTGGCATCCAAGGTATAGAAATCACGACTCTCCAAACGGTCTTGGAGTTCTCCAACTTCTTCCATAAGTGCATCAACATCCGCTCCGTCTTCAGCCATTTCCATATAAAGGTCATTGATACGGGCTTCAGCTTTGAATAGCTCATCAAAGGCTGTACGGAGAACATCACGAACAGATTGCCCTTCAGCAAGGACAGAGTGTTGGTCTAAGTATCCAGCAGTCACATATTTAGACCACTC
Source organism: uncultured bacterium (assembly GCA_963541545.1). Taxonomy (GTDB): domain Bacteria; phylum Bacillota; class Bacilli; order Lactobacillales; family Streptococcaceae; genus Streptococcus. Next base: position 17,551 of record CAUTUU010000007.1, read on the forward strand.
AACCTTTCCTTCGTCTGGCAACATCTTACCAGTCACAATGCTCATAAAAGTTGATTTCCCTTCACCATTGGCACCGACCAGACCGATATGTTCTCCCTTTAGGAGACGGAAGGACACATCTTCAAAAATTGCACGGTCACCAAAACCGTGACTCAGATTTTTAACTTCTAAAATACTCATTTTAATTCCTTATTTTGTTTTTATGTAATTGTTTATAAAGTAGCCAAGCTAAATAGCCACCCAAGGTATTGGTCCACAAATCATCAATCTCAAAGACGCGATTGAAATCAAAGAAAAAGTCCAAGACTAACTGCGTACACTCGATTCCAAGACTCACTAGAAAACTGAAAAGAAGAACTCTTTTTGTTTTCCTTAAGTTTGTAAAGAGATAAAGGAGTTGGAAGACCAGAGGAAAAAGCAAGAAGACATTGAGGATATTTTGTAAAAAAATCCAATATAATTGTCCCATATCACTCACTTCGCCCAGTTTCCAGAAAGAATTGAAAGGAGTCAAAAGAAAAACCAGGCGTCCAAGATGCTGAATACCTGGAGTTTCCACTCCCACAGGAGAATGTTCTTGAGGAGTAAAACAAAAGTAGACGATACAAATGCTATAGAAAATGACTCCTAAGACTAAAATATGATTATGAGTTTTCTTCATCATTAAGGATTGACTGCTGCGACTGCTTTCTGGCGGTCACGTTTCATTGTATTAGAACGCAATTGTCCACAAGCTGCATCAATATCAGTTCCATGCTCTTGACGAACAACACAGTTGACCCCCTTTTTCTTAAGCGTATCATAGAAGGCCATGACGCGCTCTTTGGGACTACGACTATATTGGTCATGCTCACTAACTGGGTTATAAGGAATCAAGTTTACATAAGACAATTTCTTGATGTTCTTGAGCAATTCAGCCAATTCCAAGGCTTGTTCTACACCGTCATTGACTTCATTGAGCATGATATACTCAAAGGTTACACGACGATTGGTTGTTTCGATATAGTACTCAATAGCAGCAAAGAGTTTTTCAATCGGAAAGGCACGGTTAATCTTCATGATGCTTGAGCGCAATTCATTATTAGGTGCATGAAGGGAAACGGCAAGATTGACCTGAACTCCTTCATTAGCAAAATCACGAATTTTATGGGCCAAACCTGAAGTTGAAACCGTAATGTGACGAGCACCGATGGCCATTCCCTTGTCATCATTGATAGTACGAACGAAATTCAAGACGTTGTTGTAGTTATCAAAAGGCTCACCGATTCCCATGACAACGATATGGCTGACGCGTTCGTCCTGACCACGCTCATCAAAGTATTTCTGAACCAGCATGATTTGCGCTACGATTTCACCGTTATTGAGGTCGCGTTGTTTCTTGATCAAACCAGAGGCACAGAAGGTACAACCGATATTACAGCCGACCTGAGTGGTCACACAGACTGACAAACCATAGTGTTGACGCATGAGTACAGTTTCGATCAACATACCATCAGGCAATTCAAAGAGATATTTTACAGTACCATCAGCAGATTCTTGAACGATTCGCTGTTTCAAGGGATTGACCACAAACTGGTCATTGAGCTTAGCAATCAAATCTTTTGAAAGGTTGGTCATTTCTTCAAATGACTGAACACGTTTACGATAGAGCCATTCCCAGATTTGATCTGCACGGAATTTCTTTTCTCCCTGCTCCAAAACCCATTCCTGCATGGTTTGACGTGTTAAACTATAAATTGACGGTTTCATTTCTTCTCCTTATTCTCTACTCACTTCTGACGAATGACAAAATGACGTTGTCCCTTGTCCTCTTTCTGAGAATGCTGGTCTTTCTGACGACGTCTATTTTTCTTATCTGCATTCGGTTTTCGTTTGGTTTGAGTCGGTTTCTTTCCTTTTTTAGAAGGTGTTTCTTCTTCCTTCTTACGCATTTTCTTGTCAAATGATGCTCGCTTAGGGGCTTCATTTTCTAAGACAAAATAGGCACAACTATAACTACAATACTCTAAAAGGTAGTCTTGTAAACGACTGATTTTTTCAAGTTTTTCTTCTGTTCGGTCATCCTTGTAAAAACCTCGTAGGCGAAGCTGTTCATTACTCCAGTCTCCCACGATATAATCAAACTTGGTTAAGACTTCTGAAAAACGCTGATTAAAAGCCGTCACATCGAAGGCATCCTTGATATTTTCCACCAAGGAAAAAGCTATCCCTTCCGTTTCGACCTTGTCCCCGTGTAAATGGAACTCAGGACCAGGAAACTTGTTATAGTTGTATAATTCAGGTGCAATTTCTTTTCGCATAGATATCCTTTTTCCACGATTACTTAATACTTTATTCTACCATAATTTCTAGCAGTTAGCACGTTTCTCATAAAAATGAAAAAAGTCTGACGATTTTGTCAGACCATAATCATATAACCTAAAAAAGAGAAGAACAATTCTTCCCTCCATATACCATTATTTAGCAGCTGCGTACAATTCATCTACTTTGTTCCAGTTGATGACTGAGAAGAAAGCTTTGATGTAGTCAGGACGCACGTTGCGGTATTTCACGTAGTAAGCATGTTCCCAAACGTCCAAGCCCAAGATTGGTTTTTTACCTTCTGAGATTGGTGTATCTTGGTTTGCTGTTGAAGTCACTTCAAGTTTACCCTCTTTGTTGACAACCAACCATGCCCATCCAGAACCGAAACGAGTTGTTGCTGCTGCAGTGAAGGCTGCTCGGAAGTCTTCAAATGAACCAAATGTTGCATCGATTGCTGCTGCAAGTTCTGCTGATGGAGCTGTTTTTTCAGGAGTCATCAATTCCCAGAAAAGAGCATGGTTCAAGTGTCCACCACCATTGTTGATAAGTGCTTGACGGATATCAGCTGGGATAGATTCTACATCAGCAAGCAAGGCTTCAAGGTCTTCACCGATTTCAGGGTGTTTTTCAAGAGCTGCATTAGCATTGTTGACATAAGTTTGATGGTGTTTGTCATGGTGCAAGTGCATTGTTTCCGCATCGATGTATGGTTCCAAAGCATCGTATGCATATGGAAGATCTGGTAAGATAATAGCCATCTGTAATACCTCTTTTTCTTTCTATATGAAAATGATAACGCAAACATTCACTTTTTTCAAGTTTTTTGCTTAAAGATAAGAAAATCAGCAAGAAACCCACGACAAGATAATCCTGACGCGGGATAAAAATTTTTTGAAATAGGATTAATTTACCTGACTAGCAATCTGCAAGAGTGCCTTTTCAAAAAGGAAACCTTTTTCATAAAGACCTGTCTTAATCTGATAGTCTGTCTCAATCAAATAGGAAATAGCTTGCTTCAAAAAGCTCAAGGAAAGTGCTCGCGAATCTCTCAGCGCAAACTTGATTTGATAGGGATTGGGAGTGCGTCCTAGATAACTACCTAAACTACTTGCAATCTGTGATTCTGTTTGCCCAGACTCCGACAAAATCTTCACCTGAGTAAAAGTCCGAAATTGTCCTAACATGACAGCTATGAGCTTAATTTCGTCTTCCCCTTGCAAGGTCAAGTCTCTAACCAAGTCGCGCGCCTGGTCCATCTTTTTAGTAAGAATAAACTGAGTTAAATCAAAAATATTGTCCTGCAAGGTCTTGGGAATAGCATTGACAATATCTTCTTCCTCGATAACAGAGTCTTCCTTATAGGACTGTAAAAAGAGGAGATTTTTCTGGATTTCGCTAAATTGAAAACCCGACTTGATGAGGAGATTTTCAAAAGATTGCCCCACAAACTGCAGACCTTGTTTCTGGCTCCACTTTTGGAAATACTGGCGCAATTCTTGTTCTTTGGCTTCTACTGCATCAAAAACCTTGGCATCACGCTTAAGTAATTTAACCAACCGTCTTTTGCTATCCATTTTTCCTTCCGCAAAGATCAACAACTTGGTTGTTGGCGAAGGGTTATCAAGGTATTCCTCAAACGACTTGAGCTCATCATCTGTCAAAAAGCGCTTTTTAGCAGTTGTGATATCGACAAAATGATCTAATATCACGATTTTCTCATCCGCAAAGAAAGGAAGGCTGACCAACTCCAGTTCCACATCCTTGTAGACCACTTCTTTCATATCAAAGTAGGCAAAGTTGAGGTCGGCAGAATCATAACCAATCTGTTTCAACACTTGACTCTTCATCACTTCAAACTGACCCTGATCTATGCCTGTAAAAAGGCTCAGGGTAGGTAAATTTGATAAAGTCAACTTCTGGCTTTCTTCAATAGCTAGCATCTTCTCTCCTTTCTTCTGATTTTTCGATTTAATTTAGTCAATATAGCGCAATTTTCCACGGAAATCTTCTAAGCTCTCGTACCCTTTTTCCGACATGATTGCTTTCAGTTCATTGGTAATACGCTCAAAAGCACTGACACCTTCTTTGTGAAGGGTGGTTCCCACCTGTACCATACTAGCACCACAGAGGATATGTTCAAAGGCATCACGACCAGTCAGAACGCCACCTGTTCCAATGATTTGAATTTGAGGATTTAAGCGTTGATAGAAAGCATGGACATTGGCTAGAGCAGTCGGTTTGATATACTCTCCACCAATCCCACCAAAACCATTCTTAGGACGAATCACGACAGATTCGTCTTCTATATAGAGGCCGTTTCCGATAGAGTTAACACAGTTGACAAACTTGAGCGGATATTTGTTGAAAATAGCTGCCGCTTGGTCAAAGTGAACAATGTCAAAATAAGGTGGAAGCTTAATTCCTAGAGGTTTGGTAAAGTAGGCAAATACTTCTGACAAAATTCGGTCAGTTGTCTCAAAATCATAGGCAATCTGAGGTTTTCCTGGAACATTTGGGCAGGAAAGATTGAGCTCAGTCAGACCACGGAAGTTACTCTCTTGGACTTTTTTCAAAATAGTATGAGTTTCCTCTGGAGACATACCAACTAGAGATAAGAAGAAAGTTCGGTTTGGCTCTTTTTCTTGCAAATCCAAAAGATAGTCCAGATAATAATCTAAGCCATTATTTGGTAAGCCCATGGAGTTGATAGAACCAAGGGGAACATCTTGATAGCGTGGCTCAGGATTTCCCTGACGAAAGTCCAAGGTCGCTGTCTTAGTGACAAAGGTTCCTGCCGCTGAGTTTTTAACCCCTTCCAGCTCCTCTATCGTCATACAAGCCACACCTGCTGCATTCATCAAGCAATTGTCAAACGCAAAACCAGCAATTTGTGTTTTCGTTGATACCATGATTCTGATCCTCCAGATTCCTTTTATTGCTAATATTATACCATATTTTCACATTTTCTCTTTGAGAAAGATATTTACAAGAAAAACGTTCGTTTTTATCTGTTTTCTAAAAGTCCTAAAACTAAATTGATAGAATTTTTAGAAAATTTTTGTTTTTCTCTTTACAGTTAAAAAAAATTCTGCTATAATGACACACATAATTAAATTAGAATTTAAGGAGAACGATATGACATCTGCTAAAGAATATATCCAAAGCGTGTTTGAAACTGTAAAAGCTCGTAACGGGCACGAGGCTGAATTCCTCCAAGCTGTTGAAGAATTTTTCAACACTTTGGAACCTGTATTTGAAAAACACCCTGAGTATATCGAAGAAAATATCTTGGCACGTATTACTGAGCCAGAGCGCGTGATTTCTTTCCGTGTTCCTTGGGTTGACCGTGATGGAAACATTCAAGTAAACCGTGGTTACCGTGTTCAATTCAACTCAGCTGTTGGACCATACAAAGGCGGACTTCGTTTCCACCCAACTGTAAACCAAGGGATTTTGAAATTCCTCGGATTTGAACAAATCTTTAAAAACGTTTTGACTGGACTTCCAATCGGTGGAGGTAAAGGTGGATCAGACTTCGATCCTAAAGGTAAAACAGATGCTGAAGTGATGCGCTTCTGCCAAAGCTTCATGACTGAATTGCAAAAACACATCGGACCATCACTTGACGTACCTGCTGGTGATATCGGTGTTGGTGGACGTGAGATTGGTTACCTTTACGGTCAATACAAACGCCTTAACCAATTTGATGCTGGTGTCTTGACTGGTAAACCTCTTGGATTTGGTGGTAGCTTGATTCGTCCAGAAGCAACTGGTTACGGTTTGGTTTACTACACTGAAGAAATGCTCAAAGCTAACGGTAACAGCTTTGCTGGTAAGAAAGTGGTTATTTCAGGTTCTGGTAACGTTGCTCAATACGCTCTTCAAAAAGCAACTGAACTTGGTGCAACTGTTATCTCTGTATCTGACTCAAATGGTTATGTCATCGATGAAAATGGTATCGACTTCGATCTTTTAGTAGATGTTAAAGAAAAACGTCGTGCTCGTTTGACTGAGTATGCTGCTGAAAAAGCAACTGCAAGCTACCACGAAGGTTCTGTATGGACTTACGCTGGTAACTATGATATCGCTCTTCCATGTGCTACTCAAAACGAAATCAACGGTGAAGCAGCTAAACGTTTGGTTGCTCAAGGCGTTATCTGTGTATCTGAAGGTGCCAACATGCCAAGCGACCTTGATGCCATCAAAGTTTACAAAGAAAATGGTATCTTCTACGGACCTGCAAAAGCTGCCAACGCTGGTGGTGTAGCTGTTTCAGCCCTTGAAATGAGCCAAAACAGTCTTCGCCTCTCATGGACTCGTGAAGAAGTTGATGGACGTCTCAAAGACATCATGACAAACATCTTCAACACAGCTAAAACAACTTCAGAAACATACGGTCTTGATAAAGACTACCTTGCAGGAGCTAACATTGCTGCCTTTGAAAATGTAGCAAACGCTATGATTGCACAAGGTATTGTTTAATTAGTCGATACATCCTATCGGAGGACAAATGATGAACTTACGGCCGATGGAAGTAAGAGACAATTCAGCTGTAGCGCAGCTCATTCGAGCTAGCCTAGAAGAATTCAGGCTTGACAAACCAGGAACTGTCTACTTTGATTCTCATCTAGATCATTTGTCCGACTATTATCAACAGCAAGAGAGAGCAGCTTACTTTGTTCTGGAAGATGAAGGTCAGCTTGTTGGCTGCGGTGGCTTTGCACCTGTGTCCGATAAGATTGCTGAATTACAAAAACTGTATGTCACTAAAAATAGCCGTGGCAAAGGTTATTCCAGCAGGTTGATAAAGCGGATATTCCAGGAAGCCCGCTTAGCTGGTTATGAACAACTTTATCTAGAGACCTCTACTGAACTGACTACGGCTGTGGCCATCTATCAACACTATGGTTTTACAGCATTGCAACAACCACTTTCTAACGCCGCCGGCCACCCAGCTATGAATATCTGGATGATAAAATCCCTCTTATCAGATGAATAGATGGCAGTATACTAATGTAGCCAATGCTATGATAGTAAAGGTATTGTTTAAAATTCATTTGCTCAATCCTCAATCACTATGATTGGGGATTTTTATGTTGAGTTAAAAAATTTGTATAGTTATTTATTCCTTTTTTTGCCCCCTGGTACATAAAAAGAAAAACCCTGCCAAATTAATTTTTGGTAGGGTTTTTGGTAGGAAACTAAATAAATTTATCAGTTTCTAAAATGTGTTCACGATTCTAAAAGGCTGATACTATAGTATTCCGAATTCTAATTGGTATATGCCTCTTATTTAAGAGTAACTGAAGCTCCAGCTTCTTCCAATTTAGCTTTGATTTCTTCAGCTTCTGCAGTTGCAACGCCTTCTTTAACAAGTGCTGGTGCACCGTCAACAAGTTCTTTAGCTTCTTTAAGACCAAGACCTGTGATTTCACGTACAACTTTGATAACGCCAACTTTTTTGTCGCCTGCAGATGTCAATTCAACGTCGAATGAATCTTTAGCAGCACCAGCGTCAGCAGCACCAGCTGCAGCAACAGCTACAGGAGCAGCTGCAGTTACACCAAATTCTTCTTCGATAGCTTTTACAAGGTCGTTCAATTCAAGGATTGAAGCTTCTTTAATTTCAGCAATAATGTTTTCAATGTTCAATGCCATTGTTATTTCCTCCAAATATGTTTTTAAATTTATAATAGATTTTTCGTAGCTAGGCTACGCTGCGTAGCTTAAGATTAAGCTGCGTCTTCTTTGTTGTCTGCAACCGCTTTGACTGCAAGAGCAACGTTGCGCACTGGCGCTTGAAGTACAGAAAGGAGCATAGAAAGAAGTCCTTCGCGGTTTGGAAGAGTTGCAAGAGCAAGAATCTCTTCTTTAGATGCGACAGCGCCTTCGATTGCACCACCTTTGATTTCAAGTGCTTCAGCGTTTTTAGCAAAGTCGTTCAAGATTTTCGCTGGTGCGATAACATCTTCGTTAGAAAATGCTACTGCAGATGGTCCAACAAATACAGATGCAAGATCTTCAAGACCAGCTTTTTCAGCTGCACGACGCAAGATTGAGTTTTTAATAACTTTATACTCAACTTCGCTTCCACGAAGCTCACGACGAAGAACTGTATCTTGCTCAACTGTCAAACCACGAGCGTCAACAACGACGATAGATGCAGCAGCTTTCATTTTTTCAGCTACTACGTCAACTAGTTCCGCTTTTTTAGCAATAATTGCTTCACTCATTAGTGTGTTCACCTCCGTAATTATTTTGCTTGGGGAATTTTTCCAAAAGAAAAACGCGCCCAAACCTAGACACGAAAGTACAATACGCTTCTTTTTACATGATACGTTTTGTCCTCGGTAGGATCCTTATGAGTCGAGCTCCCCTACTGTCTTAGGCAGTTTTTTCAAACCGTATATAAGTATAGCATAGTTAAAAAAAGAATGCAAGATTTTTGCAAACTTTTTTTAAAATTTTTCGTGATTTTTCTTTTAAAGTTCTACTGTCAGGACTTGACCTTGCTTAACGACCTGTTCTCCAGCAATATAAACATCATCTACATCACTAGATTTGACTGCATAAACCAGATGAGAGAGCATATTTTCTTGGGGTTGGAGATGGATTTTCCCCTGTGGTTGAATAGCCAGAAAATCTGCCTGCTTACCAACTTCTAGACTTCCTATCTGATTTTCCATTCCTAGAACCTTAGCCCCTTCGATTGTCAGTGCCTTGAGAGCCATTTCGATAGGAAATTGCCTAGCGTCTCCACTTTTCATCTTCTGAAGAAGGGCTGCTGTCCGTCCTTCCTCAAACATGTCTAAATTATTATTAGAAGCAACCGAGTCCGTTGCAATTCCGACTGCTACTCCTACTTTTTGCAGTTGGATGATGGGAGCAATCCCTGAGGCCAGTTTGAGGTTACTGATAGGATTATGCGCAATTGCCACTTGAGATATTGCCAGGCGTTCAATTTCTCGCTCATTTAATTCGACCCCATGAGCAAAGACAGACGGATGATCTAAGTAACCCAGTTCTTCTAGAAAGGCGAGGGGACGTTTGCCATAGCGTTTCAGGATAATTCCTGACTCCTCCTTGGTCTCCGCTACATGGATATGGATGGGAATATTCAGCTCTCTTGCCATTTCCAAGCTCTCTTCCAACAAGTCTCTACTACAGCTATAGGGAGAATGTGGAGCTACCATAACCTTGAAATTTGGGTTTTCATATCCTAAGATTGTCTCGATGATAGCTCGAGTTCTAGTAATAGTCTCAGCAGTCGTTTCTTCCTCTGAAGAAAAGAGGGTCGGTGAGAAATAACAACGCATCTTTGAATCTTTCACTGCCTGATAAATTCTCTCAATATCCACTCCATTGGGATTATACATATCGTTGAAGGTTGTTGTCCCTGACTGGAGCATCTCTGTCAGAGCTTCTTTGACCGCCTTGGTAGTCATGTCTGGAGTAAACTCAGCTTCTGCAGGCCAGATATAGTCATTGAGCCATTCATGGAGGTTGCTGTCATCTCGGATCCCCCGCAAGCCTGTCATAGCAGAATGGGTGTGACAATTGACCAATCCAGGCATAATCCAGGCTCCCTGATAGTCTATAATCTGCTCAGCTTGCTCTAAAATCTCTGGCTTCTCTTGACCAACATAGATGATTCGAGAATCCTTAACGGCTAGGACACCATCCAAATAAACATGGAAATCTTGGTCACAAGTCACGATATTTACATGCTGATAGACTTTCATTCTAGGCTCCTTTTCTATAAGACAATTTACAGTGAATAATTTTTCTAGCTATTGTAACAAAAAAGTCACCCGAAGGCAACTTTTTTCGTCTATAAAATTTCAAAAGAGAAGGGCTTATTCTGAGCTAAAAGCTGCTGCTTGCTGCATTTGGTAATACTTGCCTTTTCTAGCCATGAGGTCATGATGGTTACCATACTCAACAATATCTCCATCTACCAAGACAAGAATCAAATCCGCATCTTGAATGGTTGACAAGCGGTGAGCAATGATAAAGCTAGTGCGCCTCTTCATGAGTTTAGCAAAGGCATCCTGAACTAGCACTTCTGTCCGTGTATCGATGGAAGAAGTCGCCTCGTCTAAGATAAGAATCTTTGGAATAGCTAGAAAGACCCGGGCGATTGTCAAGAGCTGGGCCTGACCGACAGATAGTGATTCTCCTGCATTTTCCAACTTGGTATCGTATCCCTGTGGCAACTGTTGGATGAAAAAGTCTGCATTGGCTGCTTTGGCAGCAGCAATCACCTGCTCCCGACTGGCTTCAGGATTTCCAAAGGCAATATTGTCATGAATGGTCCCTTGCTTGAGCCAGGTTTCTTGGAGCACCATGCCAAACTGCTGTCTCAATGATGCTCGGGTATAATCATAAATAGATTGCCCATCCAGCAGGATATCTCCTGAATTAATAGGGTAAAAACGCATAAGGAGATTGATAAGAGTTGACTTTCCAGCACCTGTCGGACCAACGATGGCCACCTTGCTACCAGCTGGGATATCGATAGACAAATCCTTAATCAAGATTTTTTCTGAATGGTAGCCAAAAGAGACCTGTTTAAAGGAAATGGCTCCCTTAACCTGGTCACTGGTCAAGACTTCCTTACCTGTTTCAGCTACCTCAGAGCTTTCTAAGACAGCATAGACACGCTCTGCACAAGCTAGAGCACTTTGCAACTCAGCTAGAACTGAAGAAATATCGTTAAAGGGCTTGGTGTATTGCTGAACATAGTTCAAAAAAGTCACTAAACGACCGATTGTCAAGGTTGAACCCATCATGATACGATAAGCTCCTACTCCAGCAAGAAGAGCGTAAATGAGAGCGTTGACAAAGCGGGTCGAAGGATTGACCGTTGAAGAATAAAAGATAGCTGACTGAGAATAGCCTGAGTAATTGTTATTCGCCTCATGCAGTCTTTGGATAAACTCTGTCTGAGCATTAAAGGACTGGATAATGGTCTGCTGGCTCAACGATTCTTCAATCAACTGAGTCTGAATCCCCCTCGTCTCTGTTTGCTTCTGGAAGAGATGATAAGATCGTTTGGCAATAAAACGTGAAATCACCATAGACAGTGGCGTCAACAGCAAGACCAAGAGAGTCATGAGGAGATGAATTTGAAACATGGCTAGAATACTAACCAAAATCATCAAGGCGCCAATAAAAAATTGGTTAAAAATCATGGTCAAGCCAGCTGCCAACTGTTCTATGTCTGTGGTCACACGACTCACCATCTCTCCACTTCCTTGCCGATCCACAAAAGCAATCGGTAAACGATGGAGCTTATGAATGATTCGCCCTCTCAAGTCTCTGGTATAAAAGAAGATTAAGCGATTATAAAGAAGGGGATTTACCCATTGTACCAGAGTATTTCCTATGACTACAAAGAGCATCTGGAGGAGAATCTGCCAAAAAACTGGTGATGAACCAGCCACTAGAACTTGGTCAATGACCTGTCCAATCAGGATAGGTAGGTAAATTGATAAGACAACTTGGGCAATAGTTCCTAGAAAAGCTAGGAAAAGGAGGAAGGGATGGCTTGCTAAATCTTTGGCCAAACGTGTGAGTGTCTGATTTGCAGTTTGTCGTCTCATGCTAGTCCTCCTTTCCATGTTGGGATTCATTGATTTCACGATAGACTTGACTAGTTTGCATCAAATCCTCGTGCTTGCCGATAGCTAGTAACTTACCTTTTTCCAAGAGGAGAATCTGGTTAGCTATCTGAAGTGTCGAAGTTCGTTGAGAAATCAAGATTAAGCTCGTATTTGGCAGATTTTCTCGAATAGCTTTCAAGAGCTTGGACTCGGTGATGGTATCCAGTGCTGAGGTCGCATCATCTAGGATAAGGAACGGAGCTTGGCGCAAGACTGCACGTGCAATAGACAGCCTTTGTTTTTGCCCACCTGAGAAATTCCGCCCTCCTGCCTCAACAGTTGCATCCAAGAGTCCTTCCTTATCAATGACAAAATCCTTGGCTTGTGCAATTTCTAAGGCCTGCCAAAGTTCCTGATCAGATAGTTCTTGATTGAAACCCAAAGTCAAGTTGGAACGAATAGTTCCCTTAAAGAGTTCGACCTTTTGTGGCACATAAGAAATCCAAGACCGCCACTGTTCAAGATTTAGAGGACTAGATCCATCTCGATAAAGGTCAATGCTCCCCTTGTCTAGTGGATAAAGTCCAAGTAAAACTTGCACCAAGCTTGATTTACCAGAACCCGTCCCTCCGATGATACCGAGGATTTGCCCTTGATTCATATCAAAGGAAATGTCTCTCAGAGAAGGCTGGGCCGCATCAGGATAGGTAAAGGTCAATTCTTGGACTTGTAAAACCTGATTACTGGTATCTTGCTTTTGTTCTAACTCTGAGTGGATGTCTTCGGGAGCTTCGGCAAAGACTTCCTCAATTCGCTTGGCTGAGATATAGGACTGGTTGAGAGAATTGATCAGCATGGCTAGCTTGACCAATTCCACCAAAATCTGTAAGAGATAGTTGATAAGGGCAATGAGAGCACCTTGACTTAGCAATCCTCCTTGAATCGAAATATAGCCCTGCCAGATGATGATGAGAAGAGTTCCATTAACAATCAGATAGGTCAGAGGGGTTAACAAACTAGACCAGAAACCCGTCTTTTCTTGCAATCGAGCATAGACGTGGTTAAGGGTTTGAAAAATCTGTAACTCTCGTTTTTCTTGTCCAAAAGCACGAATAACTCGCATGCCTTGTAATTGCTGGCGCGTTTCCTGAACCAGCTGGTCCGTTTTCTTTCTCAGACTACTGTAGAGAGGATTAACCAGTCGAGAGAGGCCTACAATAACGATTGCCAAAATGACAACCATAACTAAAAACCAAAAAGTCAGCTCATCTGAGATGCGATAGGCCATAAAAATGGCACCAAAAACGATAATAGGCGCTCGCAAAAAGAGACGCAGGAATTGATTGATCCCAGTCTGAATTTGGTAGGTATCCGAAGTCAAGCGAGTCACCAAGCTAGAAGTTGTCAGACGGTCTCTGCTATCTTTGGGTAGGGAAAGGATATGACGATAAAGGTCGTCTGTCAGTTCTTTGGCAAACCCAACCGCAGCCTTGGCTGAGTAAAACTGAGCTACCAAGGCCACTAAAACACCAATGACTGCAAAGATAAGGAGCAGACCAATCTGCATCCAAAGATGACCTTGATCTCTTTGGGGCAAGGATTGGTCAACAATCCCAGCAATCACCATGGGAACCAGAAGCTCAAACACAGCTTCTAATAGCTTGAACAAGGGTGCTAAAATCGATTCCTTGATGTAGGGGTTAAAGTAAGATAGTAAGTGTTTCATAAATCCCTTCTATGCATATTCTGGAAATGAAGAAAGTGGGGAGCTCCCACCCTCTCAATTTTATTTGTTTAAGTATGGCAATAGATAGCCATATCCTGCTTTTTCCATCTCATCCTCGGCTACAAAGCGTAAGGAGGCAGAATTGATACAGTAACGAAGGCCACCTAACTCCCGAGGTCCATCTGTGAAAACATGACCCAAGTGAGCATTTCCTGACCGAGAACGAACCTCGATTCGCTCCATTCCATGACTTAGATCCTTGTAGTAGTGAATCAACTCCTTGGAAATCGGACGGCTAAAACTTGGCCAACCACAACCTGAGGCAAACTTATCCTTGGCAAAAAAGAGTGGCTCACCTGTCGTAATATCTACATAAATCCCTTCTTCAAAGGTTTGGTCATAGGCATTACTAAACGGCGCTTCTGTAGCAGCTTCTTGGGTAACACGATAAGACTCTTCAGTTAATCTTTTCTTCAACACTTCTTGACTAGGCTTTTCATAATTTGAGGCGTCAATCAATGGCTTCTCAGCATCGGTCACATCGATATGACAGTAACCGGAAGGATTTTTCTTGAGATAGTCTTGGTGGTAGTCTTCAGCCAAAATGTAGTGGCGAAGTTTCTCCACTTCTACTGCAATCTTTCGTCCCAGCATGCGCTCCTGCTCCTGTACCACTGTATAGATAGCTGGCAGGTCTGCTTCATCTTGGTAATAAATTCCCGTTCGATATTGGCGACCACGGTCATTCCCTTGTTGATTAATCGATAAAGGATCGATGACTCGGAAATAATAAAGCAAAATTTCTCTGAGTGACACTACTTTCTCATCGTAAATCACTTGAACCGTTTCTGCATGGTCTGTTTCCTTGAGTAGCTGATAATTGGTCGTTTCAACTTGCCCATTAGCGTAGCCAACACTGGTTGCTAGCACTCCAGAAATACGTGAAAAATACTCCTCTAGGCCCCAAAAACAACCACCTGCTAGATAAATTTCTGCCATCTTTATTTCTCCTTTATCAAGTTTTTAACTAATACTATTCGAAAATCTCTTCAAACCACGTCACCTTACATCTGCAACCTCAAAACAGTGTTTTGAGCTAACTTCGTCAGTTCTATCCACAACCTCAAAACAGTGTTTTGAGCTGCCTACGGCTAGCTTCCTAGTTTGTTCTTTGATTTTCATTGAGTATAAACTTCTTTTCAAAAAAAGGATAGGAAGCCCTCTGGTCAAGAGTTTCCCCATCCTATCTTCTATTCTTTATTTTGCTTGGACACGGACACCTTGGGTATCAACTTTCAAATCATATAGTTTGCCTTTGAAGGGTTGCTTTTCCAATTCTGCCTTAATCGCCGACATCTTGTCATGAGAAGCCAAGACCATAACTGTCGGCCCGGCACCAGAGAGGTAGGTTGCATAGGCCCCATTCTCTTTGGCTACTTGCTTAATCGTAGCAAATTCTCTCACCAAGTCCTGACGATAGCGCTCATGGAAGAGGTCTCCCTCGATTGCTTGCCCAGCTGTTACCATATCTCCTGCTAACAAGGCTGCAACAGCTACATTGGCGATAGAACTAGCCGCAACAGCTTCCTTGTAGGACAATTTCTTAGGCAAGACACCGCGGCTATCGCGAGTGCGTAATTCATAGTTAGGAATGTAAGCTAGGAAGTCACACTCTGGAAAATCTGCTACGATAGCTGAAACTTGCCCATCAACAGAGCTTGCAATAACGAGATTACCATAAATAGCTGGAGCTACATTGTCTGGATGCCCTTCAATCTTGGTCGCCAACTGCAATTTTTCATGGTCTGACAAGTTGAGCTGACCCAATTGGTTGGCTAGTTCAATCCCAGCAACAATAACCGAGCTGGAAGAACCCAAACCACGCGCCAAGGGAATATCACTTGTCATTTTCAAACGTCTTGGTTGCAAGTCTGGTACAATTTGCAAAGCAATTTTGAGCAAGAGATTACGCTCGTCATGAGGAATCCATTTGCCAATCTGGTGTTCGATTAACCACTCATCACGTTCTTCACAAACCTCAATTTGAAGATACTTGGTTACAGCTACACCGACCGAGTCAAATCCTGGCCCGATATTGGCACTGGTTGCAGGTACAATAATCTTCATTTTATTCTCCTAGCACCTTGAAGGTATTCAAGAGGTCGAATTCTGAAACCTTCTTCAATTCAGCTGAAACATTTTCAAGCTGGGCTTTATTAATCTTGTGTGTGATAATCACAACACGTGCCTTGTCACCTTCTTTTCCGTCTTGGAGGATTTGCTTGAAGGAAATATCTTGAGCGTTGAAGATTTCAGCCAATTTCAAGACCTGACCTTTTGAGTCTGGTGCCAAGATTGAGAAATAGTAGTTTGCTTTGACATCTTCTGGATTAGCCAAGACCAATTCACGGCTGTATTCGTTGAAGTCTTTACCAATCGTTCCATCATTCAAACGACGAACGATACGAACAATATCCGCCATAACACTTGTTGCTGTTGGTTTTTGACCCGCACCTGGTCCGTAGTACATAGACTCACCGATACCGATAGATTCCACAAAGACAGCGTTCATTACTCCATTCACACTAGCAAGTGGGTGCGCTTTTGGTAGGAAGGTTGGAGTTACTTCTGCAGCAATTCCTGAAGGAGTTTCCTCAATAGAACCAACCAATTTCACTACATAACCAAGTTCTTGAGCTACAGCTACGTCTTCTGGTGTGATATTGCGGATTCCCTTGTGGGCTACATCGTCAAAGGCAACCTTCATTCCAAAGGCAAATTGACTCAAAATCACCATCTTGTACGCTGCATCGATTCCATCCACGTCATTTGTCGGGTCACTTTCTGCAAATCCTAGTCTTTGTGCTTCCGCAAGAGCATCATCGTAAGACCAACCTTCTTCCACCATCTTGGTCATCATGAAGTTAGAAGTTCCATTGACTACTCCAAGCACGCGCGTGATTTTATCAGAAGCCAAGGAATTTGCTAGAGTACGAAGAATTGGAATACCCCCAGCTACTGCTGCTTCGTAGTAAAGTGCTACCTTGTTGGCTTTAGCGATTTCTAGCAATTCTGCGCCATGGACAGCCAAAAGGTCCTTGTTGGCAGTAACAACGTGTTTCCCAACTTCTAAGGCACGAGTGATAAAGGTCTTAGCAGGTTCGATACGCCCCATCAATTCCACTACGATGGTAATGTCTTGGTCTGACAAAATGTCATCCACATTGGTTACAAAGTTAAAGTCATTTCCTGCTGCAAGCAAGCGATTCTTTTCATCTTCATCCTTGACCAATACCTTAGCAACCTCAATCTCTGAATGTGCTGATTGATTGATTTTTTCTCCATTTTCCTTTAGGAGGAAGGGTACACCACTTGCAACGGTACCAAATCCTAGTAAAGCAATTTTAACTGTCATGTTTGTCTCCTCGAAATTTTCTAATATAGCCATTATAACAGAATTTTGTGAAAATTCCTATTATAGTAAATCACTATTTCAGTATAAAAAGAAAAAACGAATCAGACAATTCGCTCTCCTTAAAATCTGAAAATAACTTTCCAGAAATGATTATCCAATCTTTTGCAGATTGATTACTGCATCGTGATTCATCAAGACTTGGCCATACTCTTGTAAGACTGAACGACTGATATCACTATCTTCCGCAAACTCGCGCATACGAGCCAAAAGCCAAGCTGGATATGGACTCGGATGATTTTCAATATCCACTAAAATGGTCAAATAATAGTGCTCGTTCATCTTGTAGAGTTCAGAAGTTTCCATCTCAAAAGTCACTGTCTTGGCAAAAGCCACCAAGTCAGCCAGCTTAGCAAAAGAAAGGATATAGTAGATGTAAGGCTCTTTCTTGCTTTCAACTTCTTGTTCAGCCTGCTCCTGCTCTTCTTCCTTAGCTTCGACTTGCTCTAGAGATTGAATGGCTTCGATATCATCCTTAGTTTTGTCTGCGATGCTTTTTTCCAAGGTTTTGATAAATTCATCTGGCGACATTTGAGCCAATTCTTCCATATCTGGCAAATCCGATAAGTCTTCAAAATCTAGATTTTGGTCAATCTTTGACTTGGTCACAAAGACATCTACCTTATCAGGTTTTGGAGTCACACGGAAGCTCAACATGCCTGTATCTAGAAAGCTATCAGGCATCTCTAACTCATCCAAGATAGCATAAAAGAACTCTTCTGTTTTTTCTTGAGGAACAAGAAAGTCAGCAATCTCCATCCCTCGATCCATCAAATCTTCTAAAGACATCGTGATTTTTAAAGTTGTATCACTAATTTGTTTCATTTTCATTGCTAGTAACCTCATACTTTCAGTCCTATCTATTATACTAGATTTTTACGATTTTATCAAAAGAATGAAGCGAGAATGTGATATAATACTAGAGACCATTTTACAATATAAGAAAGAAAGTACAATGAAAAATATAAAAGTTAATGCACTGGCTAGCTTGCTAGTCAATGTTCTCAATATCGTTTTTCCGCTGATAACCAATCCCTATCTAACACGGATTCTCAGCAAATCCAACTACGGTTATTTCAATACCGCCAATACCTGGGCTAGCTTTGTCATTCCACTAGCAGCCTTTGGAATATACAACTACGGGATTCGTGCTATCAGTAAAGTCAAGGACGATAAGAATAAAATCAACTATGTCTTTTCTAAGTTGTTTTATATCTCAGTTTTCACCTCTCTCCTGACGACTGGTATCTACTTCCTCTTTATCTTCTTTGACACCAGCATTGAGAACCTGAAAGTCCTTTACTACATCCTAGGAGCTCAGGCACTCTTCCAATTCCTCAATATCGAATGGATGAACGAGGCTTATGAAAACTATGCCTTCATCCTTTACAAGACATTGATTATTCGGATTACCATGCTGGTCGCCATCTTTGCCTTTGTCAAAACTGCTGATGATATCGTTCCTTATGCTATCGTCATGACAGCGACAACTATCCTCAACTACCTCCTTAGTTTTCTTTGGATCAAGAGAGAAGTTTCATTTGTCAAAATTGGTTTCATCGAGTTAGCTAAGGCTTCTAAACCACTCTTTACTATGCTTCTCTTGGCAAATGCCAATATGCTTTATACCTTGCTAGATAGAATGTTTATCACCAAGGGACCAGATGAAAGCTACATTTCTTATTATACAATTGCCTATAGCATCGTTATGCTGATTGCAGGTGTCTTAAGTGGAGCTATCAGTGTCAGCATTCCACGTCTCGGCTACTACCTCGGGAAAAAGGATTACAATTCTTATAATTATCTTGTAAATCAAGCAGCATCATTATTCTATTTTCTCATGATTCCAACTAGTTTTGGGATTATGATTTTGGGAAAGTACGCAACGGTTATCTACTCTTCTGAAAAGTATCTTGAGGCAGGTATCGTGACCAGCGTCTTCGCCTTTCGAACCATTATCTGGGCTATTGAATTGATTCTTGGTAAGCAAATTATCTTTATCAATGACCACGAGAACCGCTTGACCGCTTTCTACTTTGCTGGTGGTGGAGCAAATCTCCTCTTCAACTGTATCTTGTATATCAATAATATTTTTTCCCCTGAGTATTATATTGCTACTACCATTATTGCGGAAGCCATCGTTGTTCTCTTAGAAATTCATTTTATTAAGAAACATCAACTAATGAATTTAAAAGAAATCTTTGTGACCTTAACACGTTATGGTCTCATATCCCTTGGATTTATTCCGATCTTCTATATTTTCAAGATGATTTTCCAAATCAGTTCCTATACGGTGAACCTCAATATGATTCTCATGGTTCTCTCTACCATAGCTACTTGTGGAATCTACTATCTCTTAACACTCTTTCTCACTAAGGATAAAACACTTCACTATGCACTGAACCTAGTATTAGCTAAGATCAAAAGAAACTAAAAGAACACCCTACTGATAAACGCTCGTTTATCAGTAGGGTGTTTCTTATTTATTCTTTTTCTTTCTTGTCAGAAGTATTGGCTTCTAGATTTGAATCTTGTTTTGGCTGTTCAGCACTAGAGGAATTAGCTTCTTGTTTCTGTTCTGGCTTGACTGCATCGCTATTTACAGTAGCAACAGCCTGTCTCCAAATTCCTTCTTCGTTTACCTTGTAACCATCAGGTGTCGTTGCATTCTTCAATAAAGAACCATCAGCTTGGAAATAGTACCAATTACCATCAAGTCGTTTCCAACCGGTCTGCATAGCTCCTGAGTCATCAAAGTAATAATGATCACCATTTACTTTATGAAGGCCAACCAACATGATACCATCTTCAGGATTGAGATAATACCAGATTCCTTTATCCTTGATCCAACCTGTCTTCATAGCTCCACTTACTTCAAAGTAACGATAATGATTATCAAACCATTTCCAACCTGTTTGCATAGCACCACTAGCGTTCAAGTAGTAACGAGTACCATTTATATCTTGTTTTCCAGTGAGCATGATACCATCTTTGTCCAGATAATACCAAGTATCCTGATCCTTGACCCAACCAGTTTTCATAGCTCCAGAACTTGCAAAATAGTTCCAGTGACCATCAACAAAGGCCCAGCCTGTTCGCATCACACCTTCTTGATTAAAGTAGTATGTGCTTCCATTGATATTCTTTTTACCGATAGTCCGTAGCCCATCCTCATCATAGAAATACCAATCTGAGTCAATATTTTGCCAAGTTGAAGGCTTACCTGCTGTTTGGAGTGCACCACTGTCTGTAAAGAACATCTTCTTGCCATTAAAGACTTGATGTCCTGTTAGCATCTTTCCATCTGCTGCAAAGAGATATTTATTCCCTCCAATTTCAGAAAGTTCACTAAATCGTCTAGCGCCATTTGATTGGATATAATACCAAGATCCCTCCAGCTTGAACCAACCACCTGTTTGCATTTTACCATTTGGGTTCAAATAGTAGTCATTTCCCTTGGCATTTTCTCCCCAATCGTCATTAAGGTGAAGCCAGCGACCTGCCTGCATTTGCCCTTTTCCATTAAAGAAGTAAGTGGCTCCGTCAATCTCTCTCCAACCGATAGCCATTTCCCCATCAGGTAAACGATATTTCCAGTAACCACCTTCTTGATACCATTTTTCATCAACTACAGGGATGTCAGGGAAGAGATTAGAAACATTGGCAAATCCGCTATCACTAATATCAAAAACAGTTGCATCTTGAGTTTGACTAGAAGCTCTGAGAACTTGAATATTTTTCTTTTGGAGATATTCTCTGGTTGAAGCAACATTAATATCACCACCGGTTGTCTGAATAATCATCTTTGGAGATAGGTTTTCAAGAAAATTAATCGTATTTGAAATTGTCGCATCATAATGATGGTTCCATTTCATCATATCAACCTTGCCGATAACTGGACCTAACTTATCTTCTGCTCCTTCGGCGTTATCCAAATCTCCACCAAGATAGATTTTCTTTCCTGCCACAGTTACCACTGAAACGATTGAGTTTGAGTTATCATCTCGAACTTTTTTCAGGTTGCCATCAGCGTCATATTCATTTTTATAATTATAGAGTTGGATATCCATATCACCTAATTTAAAGTGACTATCCTCATCTGTAATGTTCTGAATAAGAGTAACTCCTCGTTTTTGTACGGCTCTCAAAGCATTATCGTAATTAAAAAGATTATCCCAGAGTCCCCAGTGTGAGGTAATTCGTTCATCTGAATATTTTTTCAAATAAAACTTATCAACTTGATAACGATTAAGTATCTCATCTGCTCCACCGATATGGTCACTATGAACATGAGTTCCCAAAATAAAATCTAATTTTTTAACTCCAACTTGGTCAAGATGGCGAATCAAACGGTCCTCCAAGACTTGATAATTTTTCATGGAAATTCCCCAACGACTTGGATAGCGAGAGTCACTCCCATCAGGGAAATCATAGTCTTCACCCATATCAATCAAGGCATAATGACCATTACTTTCTAGAAGGATAGCATCACTTCCTGACTTGGCCTTGGTGTTAATGAAATGGATACGATTACCTGAACCAGCGGTAATGATGTTCGCATCAACTTGTTGCGATAAACCAACCAACACAAAAAGGAAAGCAAATAAACTATAACTGACTGATTTAACTAATTTTTTATTCGTCATCTTGAACACTCCTTTCTCGATGAAAACAATCTCTTACTAATCAATCCAATAATTCTTATCAGTTCCTGGAACCTGCTGTTCAACAGGTGGTGGAGTCATATAATCTGATCCAAATTCGTAGGCAAGAATTTCATGGTATTTTCTCGGAGCCTTCACTACGATGTTTTCATATGGCATATCAATCAAATCATAAAGCCATTCTTTTTTGATTCCCTTTGGAAAACTTGGATCCAATATCGTACAGGTAAGATCTGTAGCTTGATTTATACTATATTTCAAAGCAAGGTTCTCTAATTTTTGATTCCAAGTTTGTGGAGAGCTTAGACGGAAAATAGCTGACCCAATATAGCGAGGTAGATTTTTTATCCCCCCATTTTCTGATTTAATTCCTTTGAAATTCAGAGAAGAAAGGCGGATGAAATGTTTGTAGAGCTTCATTTTCTTACAATCACTTTCCTCCGTCACGATACCATCGTATGGAAAAATGTCAACGCAAGTTCCCAATACGACTGTCGGGTCCAGAAGATTGGCATCTCTACGTGTTCTAATGTCATGAACACGCAGATAACTGTACGGATAGCCTTTTGTTTCTCTAAATGAAATCAATTTGTAGTAGGGATGATTCTCATTTTTTAAAACCTGATAAAGCTTTTCAAATTCATCTCGCACTAAGGAAATATCCGTATCATCATCCCAAGGGATAAATCCTTTATGGCGGACAGCTCCTAGTAAGGTTCCAAAATCAATAAAATATTTAATCTGATACTGTTCACATAATTCATGTAGATACTTTAAAATATCCAACTCCACTTGTTTTATTTCTTCAAGACTTAAAACTCTCTCAGACATACGTTTTATTCTCCTAATTTCGACTAATTCTTTAAACGATTTCTAACTGCGATTTGCTTACTTAGAACTTTTTAGTGATTTTCCACAGTTTAAAATCATGGTGAGATACTCTCTGTTCAAGAGGGGGCAATTGCATGTAATCTCCATAGTCAGAGGTCAAAATTTCATGGTAGTGTTTTGGAATCATAAATTCCTTGCCTTCAAACGTTCCCACAATCACTTGTTCCAACCACTCACGTTTCCAAACTGGCTTATTCATATCCTTGTAAATCAAATAGTCAACTTGCTCGTAGTCAGCAACTGCTCTAGATTTAGCAAGCTCATCAATTTGCTCAACAAACTTATTCGTATTTGTGAAATAGAAAATGACAACAGAAATATAACGAATTAAAGAATTTAGTAGACTTTTTGTATTAGTAATTCCCTTAAAAGTGTAACAACTCAATTGACGTTTCTTTATGAGTTTCGTCATCTTGTTTTTAAAGTCCGCGTCATCTTCGTAACCATCTACAGGGAAAATATCCACATAAATTCCCATATTGGAATCAATTCGAACATCTTCTTCTAGCAAGTAGGTATGGTTATCCTGCACTTTCATGAAGGGATAGACATAGTTGAGATTATTTTTATAAGACATCACTTCGTAACGTTCATCAGGGTTAGCGATAAGATAGTCTTGCAACTTTTCATAATCTTCTCGTAACATACAGATATCCATGTCATCATCCCAAGGAATAAAACCTTTATGACGAACCGCACCGATAAGACTGCCATAAGCTAGGAAATATTTGACACCAATTTTCTGACAAGTTTCATGAATGTATTCCATGATTCCTAGTTCCATCTGTTGAATCTCTCTAATATCAGTTACTTCCTGATAACGAATACCTTCATCACGTTTGCAAACAACTAATCCATAACCAATAATCAACCAAAAGATAATATTAATAAAGTTAGTTGAGTACATAATCTGACTTTCAAATAATTGACCGAACAAGATGCCAAAGAAAAGAATCATAATCAACTTTTCAGAGTTCTTTTTAGAAACAATCAAATAAGTCAAAAAGCGCTTAATTATATATCCTAGTAGAAGTAGAAAGGATACTAAGCCTAAAATTCCAGAACTAACAAATATCGTTACCAAAATGTTATGGAAGTTTCCACCAATAAGAGAATTTTGAATCACAAATTTACTGAAATATTTTGTGTAATAATCTGGAACATTCCGTACACCATAACCAAAAATTGGTTTGGCACTTCCCATCTTGATGGCATTTTTCCAGATATAGGTTCTACCACTTGGTGTTGTTTCAATCAGATGGAGCTCACCGTTCTTCTTAGTGACAGACGAATCTGTTTCAGCATAGGATTGCCCTTTGTTTAAATCTAAAACAGTCGCAGTTTCAGATGAGATATAGATTGAAGTTACATAGCTTAATCCAATATTAGTTGCGGTAATCAGCAAACCAGCAACCATAAAAGTGAGTAATCGTTTAACGATACTTCCTTTAGTAGCAAAGAAACTATAGAGTCCAATTATGAGAAGTAAAGAAAGTAAGGCTCCTCTACTTTGCATAGTAGCGAAGTAAACTAATTGTATCACATTGTTCAGTTTAAGATAAACAGAATATTTACTTCCTTTTTGGATTAAATATATAGCCAGAATAATGCTAACATATGAAAATATCGCACTAGCATTAGGATTGACAATTCCCCATAGACGTCCATTCATTATACCATAATAATAAGATTGCTCACCAACCTTAAATAGGATAAGAACCCTACTTGACAATAAAACAAACGCAAAAATCGCTGAAAAGAAAGAAACAATTTGAACTGTGTAGCCAATTAAACAAAACAATCTTTTAAGTTGCCCTGATTTTAACATGGTAAACAATAAAACATAGGTTACCATGAAGAGGATTTCAATCACATTTCCAATCAGATGTCCAGAGCGATTGAAAATAGCTGATAGCAGATGACTTCCAGCCAAGAGTCCAAATAAGGATAGAAATTTGCGATCTACTGTGGTTTCTTTCCACTTAAACAATAAGGTATAGCAAATATAAAGCACTACAATCGCTGATAATCCCTTGTAGAGGGGATTTGCTATCTTATAAACCAGTGAACTCATACTTAAAATCGAAATGAAAACAAATAGATACGCAATCCATAGTTTTGATTTTTCAAAGTATTCATTCAATTTTGAAAAATTCATTTTCAACTCCTTCTCATGATATTAGTTTTTTAATCCAACAATTTTCTTATATAGCCATGGAGAAATGACAAGTGATAGGATTGCTACCTTGCGAAAAGTAGTGAAATAAGCGTCCTTCCATATTTCTCGTCGATGCTGAACAATCCAATTCCTCAGCCCGGCTTTCTCCTTTTGATACTCTTCACGTGAAGTAAAGATAATTTTATCGTAAACTGTGATGTACGACCAACATTCTCTATTTTTTAATTCGTATTTTAAATTAGGAAAGACTTGTGAAACTTGAGCGATTATTTGCTGATAAACTTCTATCGTGTCAAATACATGTCGATTAACAGATGTTGTTGCACTTCCTTCACGATGATCATAGTAATAAACAGGTTTGTCAATAAATACGCAACTGCATCTTGTCTTTAGTAGCAATTCAGTTAAAAATAGGGCATCTTCAGCTAGGTGATAATTTGTATTAAACTTTTCATCCGCAAGCAGGTCTCTCTTAAACAGTTTTGCGACTGGAAAAAATGACGTTCTGGTAGTCATCAGTAGTTCCTTCATGGTTTCTTCTGTTGACCAGAGTTCTGTTTTTCCAGAATGTGGAGGTAAGTCTGTTACAATGCCATTTTTGATATGGTGTAGAGGAGCAATTACAAAGCCTACATTCAACCCTTCAACTGCACTTGCTAAAGTAGCTAGGTAATCTTGGGTAACAAAATCATCGCTATCAATAAAGGTAACCCAAGAACCCGTCGCTAACTGAATTCCCATATTTCTAGCATTTGAAACACCAGCATTTTCGATATGGTAAACCTTGATATTCTCATACTGATTTGCTAAATGATCACAGATTTGTCCACTAGAATCAGTAGACCCATCATTTATTAGGATTAGTTCAAAATTGGTATAAGTTTGATGAAGAATTGACTCCACACATCGTTCCAAATAGGCTTCTACATTGTAGACTGGAACGATAACGCTTATTTTTTCTCCCATCATGCTCCATATTCTCCCTTGTACTCTCTATAACTCTTATCCATATCAGCGATAACAGCATCATGATGTGGTAGCTGCTTATCTGCTGGTGGAGGTGTCATATAATCACCAAAAGCAGTGCTGAGATAGGCATCATAGCCGACTGGAACGGGCATTTCTGTCTCTTCAAATGGCAAGAAGAGATTATCTTCAAAGGATGCGATTGGGTACTTGTTTCTCATGTAGCCAGGACCTGAGCATAATTCGGTGATTCCATCACTCTCAGCTAGACCATACTTAGTCATTTCTTTCTCAGCTTTTTTCCAAATGCGATAACGGAGAGATTTTGGAGTCAAACCCAGTAAAATACGGCTTCCCCATTTCATAAGTGCGCCATGCTTTTCTGGAATAGTTTGGGCACAAAAGAGTGAATAGATCAAGGCCCAACGAACCTGTTTTTTCCGCTCAGCTGGATTTTTCGGATAATAATCCAAAGGCAAGACATCCAAGGATAAACCATGTGGCAAATCCAAATCCTGCTGATAAGGTTTGATACAGGTGGTTTCCTTGTCACGAATGGTAATAAAAAGATTGCGGTCGACAAAATCCTTGTTACTCTTTGACAAGAAATAACGCTCATCTGCATAGCGAGGCCATAATTCTGCCAATTTTTCATAGTCCTTACGAGGCATAAAAAAGTCTAGGTCGTCGTCCCAAGGAATAAAGCCCTTGTTTCGAAGGGCACCAATAGCACCTCCACCACAGAGATAACAGAGCAAATCGTGTTCTTTACAAAAGGCCACAAAATATTCAGCCATCTCCAGACTACGATCCTGAATTGCTTTTAAATCAGTCATATCTCTCCTCTTCTGTTCAATAACGAGTTATATTGTTTCATTATACCATAAAAACCCTTAAAAATCCATCAGAGACTAAGAAAAATCAAGGTTCAAACCACTGTTTTACTGGTGATTCGAACCTTGATTTTTCCTGTATTATTTTATCTCATCTTCATCTGAGAAAGTTTAGTTTGATATTTATTTTGGTCTACTAAAAGTGCCTGTCCTCCATAGACATCATAGGCATCTACCCAATCACCCAGTTCTGGAACTGTTAATCTCTCAATGCCGTTTTGTGCTCCATTTAGGAAGGATAAACCATTGGTCAATAAGAAACTATAGGGAACGTTCGTAGAGGTCATCCCAAAGACCTTACCAAGTGCTTCTGAACCAGTAAAGAGTTTAGTTGGATCCTTAAGTTGCTGCAGAACAGCTGTCAGCACTTGCTGTTGTCTCTTGGTACGACCATAATCGCCTTCATCGTCATCACGGAAGCGAGCATAATTGAGCAAGGTTGAACCGTTCATCTGCTGTTTCCCAACTTTGATAGTCTGGGTTGGAGACTCAGTTTCCGTAGCATGCAAGTCATCTCCCACCGTAGCTTCGGTTAAAGGTTGACCTTCCAAGGTTGAGAATTTGGCATCAATCGTCACTCCATCTGGGAACAAAGTGTCAATAGCTGTTGCGAAGGCCTGGAAATCTACCAAGGCGTAGTACTTAATGTCCAAGTCAAAATTATCCTTCAAGACTTGACGAACCATCTCTGCCCCTTTTTGACCCTCTTGTTCTCCTAACTCATAGGCTACGTTTAACTTGTTATCCGTCTGTTTTCTACCGTTAATCACTTGACTATAACCATCTATATAGACCAAATTATCACGCATGAAGCTGACCAGCTTGATTTTCTTATCTGAGCCACCAACGTTTAGAACCATAATCGAGTCCGTTCTCGTTTCAGCACTATTTTGACCAATTCGCCCATCTGTACCCATGATCAAAATATTAACACCATCTCTGGTATCCTGACCATTAAAGACTTCTACTTGAGCTGCCCGAGCATTCGTATTTTTATCTGGATTAGCATTGGTATAACCTTTTAAGAACATAAAAATCATACCAAAACCGACACAGGCTAGAAGAGCAAGCAATCCAGCAAAAATACGCCCCCACCGTAGCTTCCGCTTTTTAGTTTTTTTCTTTGGAAGAGAATTGATCTTTTGGTATCTCTCAGAACGACTACGACTATTATAGGGAGGAATTGAAGCGTTAGTACTTGTCTTTCTATAATCCTCGGTCAATTCTTGACTTTCTGAGGTGGCGTCACTACTTGCCCTACTTAATTTATCTTGCAGGTAAACAAACTCATTTTTCTCTCGCTCATTGAGATAGTAAATGTTCTTAAGTAGATAGTCATAGCGTAACTGCTCGTGGTGGCTTAAGGGATTTTCTTTACTCATCTTCTCTCCTTTCCATGGTCTGATATTGGATAAATAGG
>CAUTUU010000008.1:0-39424 GCA_963541545.1 uncultured bacterium
CGTCCTTTCTCGAGCTTAGCTTTTCTTCAACCCACTACAGTTGACAATGAGCCGAGAAAGTCTACTGTTTACAGTTCTTCAAAGGCTAACATACCACCTTGAACATTGATAACTTCATAACCTTGTTCAGCTAGAAATTGACAAGCACGCGCCGATCTCATTCCAGATTTGCAAATAACATAATGTAACTGGTCCTTGTCCAACTGATCATAGCTATCAGCTAATTGACTAAGCGGTAAGTTGTGGGCGCCTTCTAAGTGAAGAGCTTCAAACTCATCTACTTCTCTCACATCCACTAGAGAGAGTTGGTCGTTTTGGTAAAGCTGGTAAAATGCGTCAAAGGTAATTTCTTTCATTCTTTTTCTCCTAATACTCTTCGAAAATCAAATTCAAACCACGTCAGCGTCGCCTTACCGTACTCAAGTACAGCCTGCGGCTAGCTTCCTAGTTTGCTCTTTGATTTTCATTGACTATAAAATGGTTTTAATTCTTTTTTTCAAATCTGGCACCACTTCTGACTCAAACCAAGGATTTTTGGCCATCCAGATTTGATTTCGCGGTGAGGGGTGAACCAGAGGAAAATAGGTTGGCAGATAGTTCTGGTAATGTTTTACCCGCTCTGTCACCTTGCCACTGATTTTCTCCTGTAAATAGTAGGCTTGGGCATATTGCCCAATCAAGAGGGTCAACTGAATATCGGGCAATTCTCGCAAGAGCTGCGGATGCCATTTTTCAGCAAAACCAGTACGAGGTGGAAGATCACCCGACTTGCCATGCCCTGGAAAGTAAAAATCCATAGGCAGAACAGCAAAATAACCTGAGTTGTAAAAGGTGTCCTCATCCACACCTAACCACTCCCGTAAGCGATCGCCACTCTTATCCTTCCAATAAAGGCCTGCCTCTTGTGTTTTAAGCCCCGGTGCCTGACCGACGATATTGATGCGAGCAGTCTTTGGCGCCGCAAAGAGAGGTTCAATGCCACGCTCTGTATAGTTGGCATTCTGCGGATCCGCCATAATAGCCTGCTTGATTCTTTCGATTTGAGACATCTACTTTCCCTCCAAAAAGAAGCCCAAGCATAACATCTCAGACTTCTATCGTTTTATTTGATCAATTCATAAATAGCTTCGGCATAGATTGCTGCTGCTCGGAAGAGATCATCCAAGGCGATAAATTCATTGGCTTGGTGCATGGTATCAATTGAGTCTGGGAACATGGCACCGTAGGCAACCCCACGTTCGAGCAAGCGACCAAAGGTACCACCACCGATGACTTGTTCGTGACCTTTAAGACCAGTTTGTTTTTCATAGACATTCAACAAGGTTTGCACAAGTGGATCTTCCATTGGCACATAGTGAGGGGTGTGACCGTGTTCAGAAAGGCTAACAGAAGCAACTGGCAAGTTTTCAAGGATTGACTTAATTTGCTCTGGGCTTGTTCCTTTTGGATAGCGGATATTAAGGGCAATCGTATTGTCAGCGCTTGTTTCGTCGAAGCGGAAGACACCCGCATTCATAGAAAGGGCACCCATCTTTTCATCCACATGAGCAATCTTGAGATTTTCACCCTCATGGTCGTTCAAGAGAATCTTACCAGCGATGTCAAGGTAGGCTTTTGCTGGACCAGCAAAGTCAAACTGACTGAGGAAGAGGGCAAGGTAAGTCGCACCATTGACACCTGAAGCAGGCATAGCACCGTGGGCTGATTTACCAATGATGGTCACCTTGTATTGACCAGCTTCTTCTTGAATTTCTCCTCTGAGTTTGTGTTCTGCAACAAAGGCATCTAGTTTAGCTTGCAAGTCAGCTAAGTCACCTGAAACGACTGCTGTTGCTGATTCAGGCACCATGTTTTCACGTAATCCACCTGTGAAGCTGTGAAGACGAGTTGCACCTATATTTTCACCTGCAAAGTGGAGGTATTCAGTAATATTTCCTTTTTCACCATTGATGATAGGGAATTCAGCGTCTGGAGAGAAACCAAAGTCTGGTTTCGCAAGTCCTACGTGTTCAAAGTAATAGTCCATGTCCGCCCAGCCTGATTCTTCGTCTGTTCCGACGATGAAACGAACTTTCTTAGAAGTTGGAAGACCCAATTCTTTGATGATTTTCAAACCATAGTAACAAGCTGTTGTAGGACCCTTATCATCCGAAGCCCCACGCGCATAAAGGCGACCGTCTTTGATAGTTGGTGTGTAAGGGTCTGTATCCCAACCGCTACCAGCTGGCACCACGTCCATATGGGCAAAGATTCCAAGAACTTCTTCTCCATCACCAAACTCAAAATGTCCTGCATAGTTATCAACATTCTTAGTTGGGTAACCATCACGGTCAGCGATTTCAAGGAATTTTTCCAAGGCTTTGACTGGACCAGGTCCAAATGGATGCTGGGCATCAGCCTTGCTATCATCACGTTCAGAGTTGATTTCCAAAAGGCTAAACAAGTCAGCCAAGAGGTCGTCTTTGCGTTTTTCTACTTCTGCTGTAAAATCAATTGCTGTCATATTATTTTCCTTCTATCTTTTCTCGATGATTTCATCTACTGGCAAGCGATAGCTTGGTTCTAATTTCTCGTCCGTATAACCCACTGTAATCAAGAGTTCTGGGCGGAAACGGTCTTCGATATCCAAAACTTCGTTGACTTTTGATTTGTCAAAACCAAGTATAAGATTTGAGCCAATTCCTTGGTCTGTAAGAGCGAGAATCAAGTTCATGGCAACCAAACCTGCATTGAGAGCTAGGTAGTTACTGACCTGTTGTTCATTGTAACGGGCAAACTCAGCTGGCAAATTTTTCATGAAGTATTGAAGTTGTTCTTCTGAGAAATTATTAGCACCACCAACTCGGGCAATCTTACGAGCACGTTTAGCAAGATCTGTGTCTGTAAACAAGGCAATAGTTACAGGCGCTGATGATACCTGTTCAAAGTTCGAACCATAAGCCAACTTTGCCAATTCGGCATTTTTCTCACGAACCACCACAAATTTCCATGGCTGGCTGTTGTGGGCGCTTGGTGCCAAGGTTGCAATTTCGATAGCCGTACGCACATCTTTGGGATCAACAGGCTTGTCAGTGAAATGCTTAGTCGCATGACGTTTTTTGTTTAATTCAAGAAATTTCATAATCGATTTCCTTTTCTAATTCTACTGCTTCCATTCTACCATATTTTGAAAGAGCTTGCAGATATTTTCCATGATTAAGTTTTTTTATCACAGCCATAAAAAATATATATTGGTTCATCGGGAATGTTTCTGATAAACTAGCAGATAACTTTACATTTGAATGGAGACATTATGAAAAAATTTAGCCTATTACTAGCCATCCTACCATTTTTGGTTGCCTGCGGGAATCAAGCCACACCCAAAGAGACCAGCTCTCAAAAGACAATCGTCGTTGCTACAGCTGGTGATGTGCCACCATTTGACTACGAAGACAAGGGCAATCTGACAGGCTTCGATATCGAAGTTCTAAAGGCAGTGGATGAAAAACTCAGCGACTACGAGATTCAATTCCAAAGAACTGCCTGGGAGAGTATCTTCCCAGGACTTGATTCTGGTCACTACCAAGCTGCAGCCAACAACTTGAGTTACACAAAAGAGCGTGCTGAAAAATACCTTTACTCACTTCCAATTTCGAACAATCCTCTCGTCCTTGTCAGCAACAAGAAAAATCCTCTGACTTCACTTGACCAAATCGCTGGCAAAACAACACAGGAGGATACTGGAACTTCAAACGCTCAATTCATCAATAACTGGAATCAAAAACACACTGACAATCCCGCTACTATCGATTTTTCTGGCGAGGATATCGGTAAACGAATTCTAGACCTCTCTAACGGAGAGTTTGATTTCCTAGTTTTTGACAAGGTATCGGTTCAAAAGATTATCAAGGACCGTGGCTTAGATCTCTCAGTCGTTGATTTACCTTCTGCCGATAGCCCCAACAATTATATCGTTTTCTCAAGCGACCAAAAAGAGTTTAAAGAGCAATTTGATAAAGCACTCAAAGAACTCTATCAAGACGGAACCCTTGAAAAACTTAGCAATACTTATCTAGGTGGTTCTTATCTGCCAGATCAATCTCAATTACAATAATACTCTTCAAAAATCTCTTCAAACCACGTCAGCTTTATCTGCAACCTCAAAGCTGTGCTTTGAGCAACCTACGTCTAGCTTCCTAGTTTGCTCTTTGATTTTCATTGAGTATAAGATATACTAAAAGCGATTGGATCAGCCAATCGCTTTTTTAGTTTGCATTGGTTATTTTAGGAAACTCTTACAAAAAATTAAAAAAATTCTTCACATCTTCTACATACCCATGCTTTTCTATTAAGCTGGCTAAGAGTTCCAGATTGTGTCCCTGATAGTTATCTTCACGACGTAGTTCTTCATACATTTCGATAAAGGGAAGCCCCTTGGATTTGGCCAATTCTAACTCCGCTTCATAATCATAAGCGACTTTACGAAATAGGATATTTACCAATTCCCCATCTTCAACTTCTATCACGGCATACTGGGCACGGTGATTTTTTAACGCCTCCCAATTAAAATAGGGCATGCCAATCGACCCTGGATTGATGATTTGTTGTCCTTGACTGCCGTAACGAAGCAACTGCTTGTGGACATGACCATAGACTGCCACGTCGGTTTCCGCATCTAGCAGTTGGTCAAATTTATCTGTATCATTCCCAACCAGTAGATCCCCACCATAGTTTTTTTCAGGTAAATTATGAGAGATAGAAAAGCGCAGCCCCTCAATTTCTTTCTTTTCCAGCAAAGGCAAGCTTCGTAGCCAGACAATCGTTGCAGGATCCATTCGCTCCATCAAAAACTGGGTCAATCGCATGAGCTGGATTTCTTGTGGATCTTCCAAACCATATTCACCATCCAAAGCCTCAAGGACACAATCATCCCAATTACCTCGAACACTGGCTGTGATAGGAAGATCCTTTAGCAGGGCTACCAAGTCATTTGCACCTGGACCAGGAAGAAAAATATCTCCCAGAAGCCAGTATTCACTGACTCCTTGATTTTTAGCATCTGCAATAACTGCTTCTAAAGCCGTCGCATTGCCATGAATATCTGATAAAATTGCGATTTTATGATTCATTGTGTTCTCCTTTTATTCGGTAATCTACTTGTTCTTCCGCAACTTGAGCCAACTCCACTTCTTCCTGCGGATTCAACTTCCTCTGAACAGCTTCTGCGACTGCCCTTGGCACCCCAACTTCGACAATTTCATCCACACTAGCTTCCTTGATTTTGGTTAGAGACTTGAAATGTTTCATGAGATTTTGCTTGCGTTTCGGCCCCAAACCTTCAATCCCATCCAGTTGTGATGAAAAGGAATTTTTTGAGCGCAGTTGGCGATGGAAAGTGATGGCAAAGCGGTGGACCTCATCTTGAATGCGTTGGAGGAGGAAAAATTCCTGAGAATTGCGAGATAACTCCACCACCTCAAGCGGATCTCCAAAGAGCAATTCATGGGTTTGGTGCTTGTCATTCTTTTGCAGACCTGCAATGGGGATGTCCAAGCCTAGTTCATCTTGGATGACCTGTTTGGCGATATTGACTTGACCTTGTCCCCCATCGATGACAATCAAATCTGGAGGAGTCAAAGCCTCACGCTGAACTCGGCCATAGCGTCTGCGAATAACCTCACGCATACTGGCATAATCGTCTGGTCCAACGACAGTCTTGATTTTGTATTTACGATAATCTTTTTTACTTGGTTTGCCGTTGACAAAGACCACCATTGCTGAAACAGGACTAGTTCCCATGATATTGGAGTTATCAAAGGATTCGATGCGTACTGGAGTTGGGATTTGGAGCAAGCGTCCTAGATTTTCAATAGCTCCTTGGGTCTTTTCGATAGATTTCTCTAGCAAATTGAACTTCTGCTCCAGACTGACTCGAGCATTTTTTATGGCTAGATTGACCAGTTGTTTTTTCTCACCACGCTGAGGTTTGAGAATCTTGGTATCTACCAAGGCATTGACCGCTTCTTCATCGATATCTTGCGGAATCAGCACCTCATTGGGAACCAGGTGGGATTTTTCTTGATAGAATTGTCCCACATAGGTCAAGAAGTCCTCATCTGGATCATTGTAGTAGGGGAAGAGATTGACATCTCTTTCAATGAGTTTTCCCTGACGGACAAAGAAAACCTGAACACACATCCAGCCCTTATCCACATAGTAGCCAAAGACATCGCGATTTTGAAGATCCTTAGCCATGACCCGTTGCTTGATTCGAAGCGTTCCAATGGCCTGAATCAGATCACGGTATTCCGCTGCACGTTCAAATTCCATAGTCTGAGCTGCCGCTGCCATTTTCCCCTTGAGGTCATCGATGATTTTGTCATCCTGCCCTTTTAGGAAATCAGAAACCTCCTGAGCCATAGACTTGAAATAAGCCTCATCTTTCTTACAGATGGTGTGGGCCATACATTGGCCGATATGGTAGTAAAAACAGACCTTAGAAGGAGGATTGGTACACTTACGAAAAGGGAAAATCCGATCCAGCAACCGCTTGATTTCATTGGCTGCCCCCACATCTGGATAGGGTCCAAAATAAAGACCACCGTCCTTCTTGACCTGACGGGTGATAATCAAACGAGGATAACGCTCATTGGTGATTTTGATGAAAGGATAGGATTTGTCATCCTTGAGCATGATATTGTATTTAGGCTTATTTTCCTTGATCAAGTTGATTTCTAGGAGAAGTGCCTCAATATTAGACTCCGTAACAATAAATTCAAAATCCACAATTTCAGACACCAGAGCCTCTGTCTTGGTATCGTGACTTCCACGGAAATAGGACCTCACGCGATTGCGCAGATTTTTAGCCTTTCCTACATAGATAATGGTGCCGTTTTTATCCTTGTGAATGTAACAACCAGGGCTGGTCGGCAAGAGCTCTAGTTTTGATTTAATCAAGTTGTTCATAGTTCCATTATAGCAAAAAAGTAGGGAAAGATAGTCCCCTACTCATTGGTCTCATATAATTTTCGAAGGTTTGCAACATCCTCTTCCTGGATACCATAAAAGGAACCTGCAGGTTGCATTACAGACTTCTCATCTGTATGGTCCAAGCCAATCGCATGCCCCAACTCATGTTCTGCAGTATGGACAAGGCGCTCATAGGAATAACCATAGTCTGGATTGGACAAATAATAATGATTCAACCGCACCGTTACAGACAAGAATTGCCCCGTCAAGAGATTGGTCTGACTTTCCGCCTCTCCTGCAACAGGAGTACCTCCGTCATTCATCTCCGTAGCCAAGATATCCGCCTTACTAGACTCAGTCACGAGTTCAAAATGAAAAGCACAAGTTTGATTCCAATTATGAATCGCTTCTACATAAGCTTCTTGAAAGCGTGAATCCATCTGAGGATCCAGGTAAATACGAGCAGAGGCCTGAGACCACCTTCCTTCAGAGTGTTGGTGGCTATCTGTCTGGTTCAACTTAGGCAGTTGCCCTGTTTTTTCCCATTGGTCAATACTTTGTTGACCAATCTTGATCGACCATTCTGCTTGCTTTAGCGCTCCTTGAAAATCCCCGTTCAGATACCAGAGAAATCCAAAAGCAAGACCACATAAGAGCAAAACGATCCAAATCAGGCGCCAAAACAAACGCCACACAAAAGAAAAGAAAGCTCCTATCAAACGAAAAATCCAGCGCATGTCCCTCCACCTTTCTAGAAAATAAAGACTATTTTACTAAAACAAGCTGAAAGAAAGCTAAATTATGACAATCTCTCTTCTAATTTGAAATCAATTGGCAGGGTTGCTAAGAACCGTTCCAATTGTTTTTCCCAGTAGTACCATTCGTGAGTGCCATCGCTATGACTATATACCACATCAAATCCCAGTTTTTTGAGGTTCTTCACTGCGAGATTATTGGATTCGTACAAGAAATCCTGCTCGCCACACCAAGCCCAAAGCTTGGTCTTTTTATCTGATTTTTTAGCCAGACTTTCAAGAGAATAAGCACTAGCTGTCCAATCTTTAATCTCCCCAAACACACCTCTCCAATAAGCCGGCGTTCCCAAATTTTGGCTTTCAGGAGAAAAATCTTGAAAGCTAAGGGCGCCTGAAAAACTAGCTGCATGAGAAAAACGATTTGTAGCAAGAGCCAGTTTAAAGCAGCCATAGCCTCCCATAGAGAGACCAGCGATAAAGGTCTTTTCACGCTTGCTGGTCATATTAGGGAAGAATCGTTTCAAAACCTCTGGTAATTCCTCTGCTAGAGCCGTGTAATAATCAAAACCATATTGGGTATCGGTATACCAGCCATTGCTGGTATTGGGCATGACGACGATAAGATTGGTTCCTCGAAGCAAACGTTCTACGTTGGTTCGCTTGAGCCAGCTATTATGATTACCAGACATCCCATGCAAAAGGTACAAGACAGGGATATCTTTACACTCTGGTTCTTCCACTCGATTAGCGTCAGGATAAAGAACATTCACCCCCCACTCCATATCCAAAACTTGTGAGTAATACTCAATTTTCATTACTGCCATATTTTTTCCTCTATTTTTCTATAAGAAAAAGCCGAAATTCGACTTTCTCTCTATTTATTTCAACGATTATTTTGCTTCCATGACTACCGGTAAAATAGCTGGACGACGCTTGGTTTGGTCAAAGAGGTACTTGGTCAGATTATCACGAACCTTACCTTTAAGATCTGCCCAGTCAAAGTCATCGCCTTGAAGATAGTCTTCTACCGTTTGGTTAATCAATTCTGAACTTTCACGGAGAATATCGCGGCTCTTCTTGAGATAAACGAATCCACGCGTGTGAACACGAGCCTTGGCCACAATTTTCTTCTCACGACGATTAACGGTAATTGCTACGATGAAAATACCATCCTCTGACAAGACCTTACGGTCACGAAGGACTACATTACCAACATCACCGATGGCATTTCCGTCAATCAAGACATCCCCTGCCGAAACTGCGCCAGCTGGGACAAAGTCCCCATTCTCATAAGCCATGCTGGTTCCCTTTTTAGGGATGAAAATGCGTTCTGGCAACATCCCAACTGCCATAGCAGCCTTAGCATGGGCATCCAACTCACGGTATTCCCCTTGAATTGGGAAGAGATACTTGGGTTGCAAGAGATTGATCATCAACTGCAAATCACGCGCATTTCCGTGACCTGACACGCGCAAGCTTTGGGTGATCAGCTTGACAACCCCGCCAGCTTGGTAGATCATATTTTCCACACGCGCCATGACCGCCTCTTTGGCGATAGACGGAGTTGTTACGATATAGACTAAGTCACCGTCCTTGATTTCCACATAACGGTGGCGACCAATCGACATCTTGCGAAGACCGTTGATAGGCTCACCCATACGGCCTGTCTCAAGAATAATCAACTCATGGTCTTCAAAACGAGACATATCTTTTGGCTTAATCAAAAGACTCTCATTAGCTAGGGACAATTTCTTAAGGCGAATAGCAGTGCGGACGATATTTTCAATATCAAATCCTGTCAAGACGATACGACGGCCTGTTGCATCCGCAGCGTCAAACACCTGCTGGATACGAGAGAGGTTGCTGGCTACCGCCGCAACGATGATACGACCATCCCAATCCGCAATAGTTTGGGTGATTTCGTCCCCAACTTCACTTTCGCTAGCCACTTGGATATTACTGTCCGCATTAGCTGAGTCACTGAGCAGAGCTAGAACTCCGTCACGACCGATTTCTGCCAAACGAGCGAAGTCTGTCGCATAAGATTCACTAGCTGTCTGGTCAAATTTGAAGTCACCTGTATAAACGATGCTACCTTCAGCCGTCTTCAAGACCACACCCAGACTCTCTGGGATAGAGTGGGTCGTACGGAAGAAGGAAACTACAGTCCCTCCAAAATCAATCTCCGTATTCTCATCAATGACATGGAAATCATTGAATTTCTTAACCGTATCATTTCCTTTGACAAAGAGTTTTGCCAACTCAATGGTCAACTCAGACCCAAATACAGGTACCTTGGCTTCAGCCAAAAGATAAGGCAGAGCACCAATGGCATCCGCATGTCCGTGGGTCAAGAAGACCCCAGCAATACGGTCGCTATTTTCAAAAAGGTAATCCATATTTGGAATAACTACGTCCACCCCTAGTTGTTCATTTTCAGGGTATTTCAGACCTGCATCCAAAACGAAAATAGACCTATCGATTTCAGCGATATACATATTTTTCCCATTTTCACGTACACCACCAAGTGTTGTTAAACTGATATTACTCATTTTTCCTCCGAAAGCTTAATTTATCTTGATTATAGGGTTACTTACCTTTTTATTCTAAAAGCACTATTACTTTTAGCCGAATCTTTTCCTACCATTATACCATTTTTTTGATGATTTTCAAAATGAAGATTTGTTTTCAAAAAAGAGCTGGTTTCCCAACTCTTTCCTATCTGCTATTCTTTTTCCATTAAAAAGTTATAAATTTCTTGCACGGTACCCAGCGCCATCATTTCTTGGTCTTTAACGGTTTGTTTGAGATTTTGGTAAATCTGACTTTCTCCTATCTCTCTCTTTGGCGCTTCTTTATTGACTGTCATGATCCCATCTTTGATCGTCACAAAGCCTAATTCTTCAAACACTTGAATCATCTTAACAAGTAAGATTTGTTGAATATTAAGATAAGCTGCCAAATCCTTCAGTTTATAGCGAATATCAAACTCTGGAAACTGGTAAATGGTCTTGTACAATTTGGCAAACTGCTCTCTAGTCCCATAACCTGTCAGATAATAGGCCTTGTCAATGTCATTTTTGAAATAGACAGCAGAGAAATGCTGTTCCTGAAAAATGGTCTTTAGCAGGGTCATATCCTCAGGAATGGTTTTTACGACAACCGCGTCACTAGTCGCTAAATCCGGCACTTCTCCAGCAAAATCCAAGACTGGAACTCCTTCTGGCAAGACTGCATTCTTTCCACGAATGTTAAAGAGTTGAACACCCTCCACACGCGCATCCACCATCAGCAACTGGAGGGCCGTTTGACCATTCCATTGGTTGACAGACAATTTAACTGCCAACTCTAGATTCTTGGTTTGAGAAAACTCTGTTGCCCATCTACCTTGGCCAAAGGCTACCACTTCAAAACTAGCTTCACCCTTAGAAATTTTCAGTTTGAGATGGGCATTGCCTGCTCCCATAGTACGAGCACTTTCAACCTGAAAATCCTTAATATAAAAGACAGGTTTCTGATTGTCCATGCCAAAAGGAGCCAAGCGTTCAAAGCTCTTAACCGTTTCCAAGCTAAGTGTCTCCAAATCCAACTCTTCATCTAGGTTTAACTTATTCTTTCCACCAGCATCTGCACCTTTTTCACGGACATAATCTTCCAAGACCTGAGATAAATCTGAAAGTTTCTCAACTTCCAGCGTCATTCCTGCTGCACCAGCATGACCGCCAAAGGCGATAAAGAGGTCACGATGGGGATCTAGGGCTTCAAAAATATCGACTGCTTCCACACTACGAGCACTGCCCTTGGCACGATCGTCTTCTATATTAAGAACAATAACTGTCTGCCCTAGCTCTTCCAACAAACGACCAGCCACGATACCCAGAACTCCAGGATTCCAACCTTCCTTGGCTAAGACCTGGACCTTCTTCTCAGGATCCACCATGGTCTTGGCTTCTTCATAGATAGACTGGACAATTTCCTTTCGCTCTTCGTTTTTCTGGTGAATCATAAGGGCAATCTCATGCGCTTCCTCATCATCAAATCCTGTCAGCAAATCAATGGCAGGATTGGGATCATCCAAGCGGCCCAAGGCATTCAAACGAGGGGCAATCTGGAAACCAACCGTTTCTTCTGTCACTTCATTAGCAGCAATCCCAGCCATGTCTAGCATTTCTTGCAGACCAATACGCTGAGTATGCCCCAACATTTCCAGACCATACTGAACCAAGATACGGTTCTCATCTGTCAAACTAACCATATCAGCAATGGTACCGATAGCAACCAAGTCAAGCAGTTCCACTTGGACTTCCTCTAAAAGGGCACAAGCCAGCTTGAAAGCCACTCCGCAACCAGCCAAATATTTGAAAGGATAATCCGCATCTGGATGTTCAGGATGAACAATGGCATAGGCATCTGGCAAGGTTTCTGGAATGGAATGGTGATCTGTCACAATGACATCTACTCCCATAGACTGGGCCAATTCAATGGCTTCATGACCCGCAACTCCATTATCAACCGTCACAATCAAGGAAATCCCTTCTTGCTCGATAAAGTATTTATAGACACTAGCGTTTGGACCATAGCCATCGGTAAAACGATTGGGCAGGTATACACGGCACTCAGCACCAAGCTGTTCCAAACTTTCTTTCACAATCGAAGCTGAAGTCATGCCATCCGCATCGTAGTCCCCATAAACGAGAATATTTTCCCCTTCTTCAATGGCCTGACGAATCCGAGCCACTGCCTTGTCCATATCATGGATCAGATAAGGGTCATGCAAGTCCTCCAAAGAAGGTTCTAAAAACTTCTTTAGACTTTCTTGGTCCTGAACCCCTCTTTCAAATAATAAGCGAGCCACCTCAGGACCCAGTCCAGCCTTCTTGGCTATTTTTATAAAATCCGCATCTTCAACCTGCGGGGCAAACTGCCATTCATAAGTAGGTGTTATCAAAAAGACATCCACTCTTTCTAAGAATTCTATTGCTTCATTATAACATGATTTAGGCTTTTTCTCTATCCTGATTGCTTTTTTATAAAATTTTAGTGAATTTTTTCAGATATGATTTGACAAGGTCATTCTTTTGGTGTAGAATCATGTTATAAAATCTAACACAAAGGAGATTCCTTATGGCTTTAGTAGAATTTGAACACGTCGAAAAATATTACGGAGACTACCACGCACTCCGCGACATCAATCTCCGTTTTGAAAAAGGACAAGTTGTTGTCCTACTCGGACCATCTGGTTCTGGGAAATCCACTCTTATCCGTACCATCAATGGTTTAGAGGCTGTTGACAAGGGAAGTCTTCTAGTCAATGGTCACCAAGTTGCTGGTGCCAGCCAGAAAGATTTAGTACCGCTTCGCAAGGAAGTCGGTATGGTTTTCCAGCATTTCAACCTCTATCCACACAAAACAGTGTTAGAAAACGTGACACTTGCACCCATAAAAGTTCTAGGAATTGATAAAAAAGAAGCTGAAAAAACGGCCAAAAAATATCTGGAATTTGTAAATATGTGGGACAAGAAAGATTCTTATCCAGCCATGCTGTCTGGTGGACAAAAACAACGGATTGCCATCGCACGTGGTCTCGCTATGCATCCTGAACTCCTCCTCTTTGATGAGCCAACATCTGCCCTTGACCCTGAAACCATCGGAGACGTTCTGGCTGTTATGCAAAAATTGGCCCACGAGGGTATGAATATGATTGTCGTTACCCATGAAATGGGCTTTGCCCGTGAAGTTGCTGACCGCATCATCTTTATGGCTGACGGAGAAGTCTTGGTGGATACGACAGATGTCGATGACTTTTTCGACAATCCAAGCGAACCTCGTGCCCAACAATTCCTCAGCAAAATCATCAACCACGAAAGTGACAAAGTCAAATAAGGAGGCGCCTATGAAAAAGAAATTCTTTTTATCAGCATTATTGATTAGCCTTTTCGGCCTTGCTGCTGCAAAACCAGTTCAGGCTGATACTAGTGTCGCAGATATTCAAAAGAGGGGCGAGCTGGTTGTCGGTGTCAAACAAGACGTTCCCAATTTCGGTTACAAGGATCCCAAGACAGGAACCTATTCTGGTATCGAAACTGACTTGGCCAAGATGGTAGCTGATGAACTCAAGGTCAAGATTCGCTATGTGCCTGTTACCGCACAAACTCGCGGACCCCTTCTAGACAATGAACAGGTCGACATGGATATCGCGACCTTTACCATCACAGACGAACGCAAAAAACTCTACAACTTTACCAGTCCTTATTACACCGACGCTTCTGGCTTTTTGGTCAACAAGTCTGCCAAAATCAAAAGCATTGAAGACCTAAACGGCAAAACCATCGGAGTTGCCCAAGGTTCCATTACCCAACGCCTAATTACTGAACTGGGTAAAAAGAAAGGCCTGACCTTTAAATTCGTCGAACTTGGTTCCTACCCAGAATTGATTACTTCCCTTCACGCTCATCGTATTGATGCCTTTTCCGTTGACCGCTCGATTCTGTCTGGCTACATCAGCAAACGCACAGTACTATTAGATGATAGTTTCAAGCCATCTGACTACGGTATCGTTACCAAGAAATCAAATACCGAACTCAACGACTATCTCGATAACTTGGTTACTAAATGGAGCAAGGATGGTAGTTTGCAAAAACTTTATGACCGTTACAAGCTCAAACCATCTAGCCATACTGCAGATTAAGGAGGACACCCTATGACAGATTTATCATCTTGGACTGCCTATTTTCAGGATTTTGGACAATTTTTCAATGGTTTCCTCTTCACTCTTGCCCTAGCGATTGGATCCTTTATCCTAGCCATGGTTTTGGGCATCTTCTTTGGAGCCATGTCAAGCAGCAAACGTCCTATTTTGCGTATTTTAGCTCGCGTCTTTGTGGAATTTTATCAAAACACTCCCCTCTTGGTGCAGTTTGTTATCGTTTTTTATGGCCTACCTCTTATCAGTGACCATATCATCATGATTCCGATTTATTGGACGGCTGTGCTCTGCGTGGGTCTCTATCACGGTGCCTATATCGCCGAGGTTATTCGCTCAGGCATTCAGTCTATTCCTAGCGGTCAAATGGAGGCTGCCTTGTCACAAGGATTTACCTATATCAGTGCCATGCGCTTGATTATCTTACCTCAGGCCTTTCGTATCATTCTCCCTCCTTTGACCAACCAAATCGTCAACCTCATCAAGAACACCTCGACAGTCGCTATCATTTCTGGAGTGGACTTGATGTTTGTGACCAAGTCCTGGTCAGCTCTTAACGGAAACTACATTCCAGCATTTTTAGGTGCTGCCCTTCTCTACTTTTCTCTATGCTTCCCTGTTGCCCAGTTTGGCCGCAAGATGGAGCAAGCCAACAAAAAAGCCTATTCACT
The DNA here is from genome assembly GCA_963541545.1 of uncultured bacterium. GTDB lineage: Bacteria > Bacillota > Bacilli > Lactobacillales > Streptococcaceae > Streptococcus. Next base: position 15,078 of record CAUTUU010000008.1, read on the forward strand.
TTAGGAGGTTACTATGGAATCCATTTTAGAAGTTTTGACCCCAGATAACCTAATCTTTATCTTTAAAGGATTTGGCTTGACCCTCTACATTTCTCTAATCGCTATCGTCCTCTCTACCCTTATCGGGACAGTGCTAGCAGTTATGAGAAATGGAAAAAATCCTATCTTACGTATCATCTCCAGTATTTACATCGAGTTTGTGCGCAACGTTCCCAACCTTCTCTGGATCTTTACTATCTTTTTAGTTTTCAAGATGAAATCCACTCCAGCAGGTATCACTGCCTTTACTCTCTTTACCTCAGCAGCCCTAGCTGAGATTATCCGAGGTGGCCTCAATGCAGTAGACAAGGGGCAGTACGAAGCAGGAATGTCACAAGGCTTCACCTCAGCCCAAATCCTCTACCACATCATTCTCCCACAAGCTATTCGTAAAATGCTGCCAGCCATCATTTCTCAGTTTGTAACCGTGATTAAGGATACCAGTCTTCTCTACTCTGTTATCGCCCTACAAGAACTCTTTGGAGCCAGCCAAATTCTCATGGGCCGTTATTTCGAACCAGAGCAAGTCTTCAGTCTGTATATCCTGATTGCCCTCATCTACTTCAGCTTCAACCTAGCAATTTCGAGCCTGTCTCATATGCTAGCAAAACGTTGGCAACAAACCGCAGAATAGCAAATTAGCTCTCCATGCGATATGGAGAGTTTTTTTGCTGAGAATAGATATTTATAGAGCTCAATTTGACACCATAGTTTTTCTATGATAAAATGTAACAAATTTGTTTACAACAAATCAAATCTCAATGAATGGAATTTTTTTATGAAATCACTCAAAGGAATACTTTTTATCATAGCCAGTTTTGTCTTGACTATTTTGATTTGGATGGGCACTTCTCCCCAATTCATGATCCCTGGACTAGCTTTAACAAGCCTATCACTTACTTTTATTCTAGCCACTCGTCTCCCGATAATAGAAAACTGGTTCCACGGTTTGGAAAAGGTCTATACTATCCACAAATTCACAGCCTTTCTCTCCATCATCCTACTAATCTTTCATAACTTTAGTATGGGCGGTTTGTGGGGTTCTCGCTTGGCTGCTCAGTTTGGCAACCTTGCTATCTATATTTTTGTCAGCATCATCCTTGTCGCCTATTTAGGAAAATACATCCAATACGAAGCTTGGCGATGGATCCACCGTCTAGTTTACCTAGCTTACATTTTTGGACTCTTTCATGTCTACATGATAATAGGCAATCGCCTCCTCACATTTAATCTCCTAAGTTTTCTTGTTGGTAGCTATGCCCTTTTAGGCTTGCTAGCTGGTTTTTATATCATTTTTCTATATCAAAAGATTGGCTTCCCCTATCTAGGGAAAATTACCAATCTCAAACGCTTAAATCACGATACTAGAGAAATTCAAATCCATCTTAGCAGACCTTTCAACTATCAAGCAGGTCAATTCGCCTTTCTAAAGATTTTCCAAGAAGGTTTTGAAAGTGCTCCACATCCCTTTTCTGTCTCAGGCGGTAACGGCCAAACTCTTTACTTTACTGTCAAAAATTCAGGAGACCATACCAAGAATATCTATGATAATCTTCAAGTCGGCAGCAAAGTAAGCGTAGATAGAGCTTACGGGCACATGATTATCAACCAAGGACGAGAAAATCAGGTTTGGATTGCTGGAGGTATTGGGATTACCCCTTTCATCTCTTACATCCGTGAACATCCTATTTTGGATAAACAGGTTCGCTTCTACTATAGCTTCCGAGGAGAGGAAAATGCAGTCTATCTAGATTTACTCCGTGACTATGCTCAGAAAAATCCTAATTTTGAACTCCATCTAATAGACAGTATGAAAGACGGCTATCTTAATTTTGAACAAAAAGAAGTGCCCGAACATACAAGCGTCTATATGTGTGGTCCTCTTTCTATGATGAAGTCACTTGCTAAACAGATTAAGAAACAAAATCCAAAAGCAGAGCTTATTTACGAAGGATTCAAGTTCAAATAACTACTCATACTCTCCTGGAATTTCCCAGGAGTTTTTTCTATTCAATCGCCAAAAAACACCGCCAAATTTCTCTAGCAGTGTTTTGATTTTCTTTATCTTAGTAAACTGTTCTTTCAGTTTCTACATCGAAGAAGTGTGCTTTGTTCAAGTCAAATCCAAGTTCAACTGTTGCACCTGTTTGCAAGTAGTCACGAGCATCAACTTTGGCAACAAATTCGTCTTTACCAACTTGGCAGTAAAGGTGAGATTCTGAACCAAGCAATTCTGATACAGAGATAGTAGCTTTTACAACTGAATCTGGGAATGTTTCAAGGAATGCTTCCTCTGCATTCACATCTTCTGGACGGATACCGAAGATCAATTCTTTACCTTCGTAACCTTTTTCACGAAGAACTTTCAAAGCGCCTTCTGGCACTTTTAAGCGGAAACCGTCTGAAACAATTTCGCTACCAACCAATTTCACATTGATGAAGTTCATAGCTGGGCTTCCGATAAATCCTGCAACGAATTTGTTAACTGGGTTTTTGTAAACTTCTTGAGGAGAACCGATTTGTTCTACACGTCCGATAGTACCTGTACCAGCAGGGTTCTTAGTTGCTGACATGATAACGATACGGTCTGCAAGTGTCATTGCTTCTGTTTGGTCGTGAGTTACGTAGATAGTTGTAGCTCCGATACGACGGTGGATTTTAGCGATTTCAGCACGCATTGATACACGAAGTTTTGCATCCAAGTTTGACAAAGGTTCGTCCATCAAGAATACTTTTGCATCACGGACAATCGCACGTCCCATGGCAACACGTTGACGTTGACCACCAGAAAGGTCAGCTGGTTTACGTTCCAAGAATTCTTTCAATCCAAGGATTTCAGCTGCTTCTTGCACACGTTTGTCGATGTCTTCCTTGCTGTATTTACGCAATTTCAAACCGAAAGCCATGTTGTCATAAACAGTCATGTGTGGGTAAAGAGCGTAGTTTTGGAATACCATGGCGATGTCACGGTCTTTTGGAGCTACGTCGTTGACAACCACGCCATCGATAGATGCAGTACCTTCTGTGATGTCTTCAAGACCTGCAATCATACGGAGAGTAGTTGATTTACCACATCCTGAAGGTCCTACGAAAACGATAAATTCTTTGTCTTTGATGTCCAAGTTGAAGTCTTCAACTGAGTAGTGTTCGCTGTTTGGATATTTTTTGTAAATGTTTTTAAGATTTAATTCTACCATGAGGTGAACTCCTTTTGTCTTTTGATAGTTTTATTATATATGAAAACGCTTTACTTTTCTATGGCAAGGTGACCAAAAAAATAAAAAAGTTCTGTGCAACTTGCACAAAACTTTAGAGAATATCTGGTAAAATCAACTGATAACACAAGGTCAGGTCTGTCAATTCCTTCAACTGAAGCCCTGTCAATTCTTCCCATTTATCAATCTTGTATTGAAGAGAATTGCGGTGCAGATAGAGTTGCTGGGCTGTTTTAGTTAAGACAGCACTGTTTTCCCAGAGAGAAAGAATAATTTCCTGTATCTGATCCTGATCCAAGATCATCTGGTGCAGGCATTCTTTAATGACTCTCAGGTCCACGAGCCTTTCTCCCATGCTCCAAAGATAGAGTTGTGAAAAGGTATGAACACCTTGGTGACCTTGACGCCACCAACTCTTGAATAAATCCCGCTCCGCTTTGATCAAGTCGGATAGGGCTTGATGTCCTGCCTGAGACCAAACCTGTCCTAACATAATAGACAAACGAAGTCCAAAGTCATACTCAACCGCTTCAATTGTATCACTTAAAATAGCTCGTACAGAAGTGTACTTATCTTGTTGAAGCACGAAAACATAGTCCTGAGCTCCGACTTGAAGCACCGCCTGACAGTTGGGAAAAAGAGTCCGCATCATATCTAGCCAAGAAGCTAGATTTTCCTGCTGAAAATAGGAAAGATGACAATAAACCAACTGAATCTTTTTGAAAGTTTTCGGTGCCTGTCCCTTCCCCTCAATCAAAAAAGAATACCAAGGATTGAGCGAACGAGCCTGCTCCTGCTGGGTCAAAAGGGCAACCAACTGCTTTTCACGCTCGCTGAGCCCAGCTTCCTCCAGCAAAATCCACTGCTGAGAAGCTAAAGGGAGAGTAAGATATCCCTCTTTCCCTACTGGTTGGTCTGAAATCTGAGCCTCAGGAAACCAGTCTTGTAGTTCTTTTGCCATCATGCCCTAACCCTCCACTTTTTGGATGCACCATGAAATTAAGATCTCAAGACGTTCCAGATTCTCAGTCATATGGAGATAGCCCATCACTGCTTCAAAGCCTGTAGACATGCGATAGGTCACCACATCAGCATTTTTAGCCTTGGTATGGCTATTGGTATTGCGACCACGTTTGTAGATTTCTTCTTCTTTTTCCGTCAGGACTTGCTCCTCCAACATGAGGGCAATCAGGCTAGCTTGAGCTTTGGCAGATACATACTTGGTGGCCTCTTGGTGGAGTTTATTGGGCTTGGTCATTCCTTTGAGAATGAGATGACGACGAATATACATAGAATACACTGCATCTCCTTCAAAGGCTAACGCAATCCCATTAATGAGATTGACATCAATCACGTGTCCACCTCACTCCATCCTTGGTGTCGAGGAGCTTAATTCCTTGAGCAGCCAATTGGTCACGAATTTGGTCTGCTGTCGCAAAATCACGATTGGCACGCGCTTCTTGGCGTTTTTGGATCAAGGCTTCAATGTCTGCATCCAAAACTTCCTCAACAAAGACAATTCCAAAGACTTCTAACATGGCTGCAAGAGCTTGCTTAACACTTGCATCATAGTTACCAGAGTTGATCCATTTGGCCATTTCAAAGACGACTGTAATACCGTTGGCAGAATTGAAATCCTCATCCATAGCTGCTACAAATTTGTCTTTAAACTCCTGTAACTCTTGAGCATCTACAGTCCCAGAAAATGGTTGCTCATAAGTGTTCTTCAGATACTTGAGATTTGTCTCTGCATCACGCACTGCCTTTTCTGTAAAGTTGATAGGCTTACGATAATGTTGAGTGGCAAAGAAGAAACGAAGTACTTGTCCATCAATAGTCTTGAGAGCATCATGAACGGTGATAAAGTTACCCAAGGACTTGGACATCTTGACATTGTCGATATTGACAAAACCATTATGCATCCAATAGTTGGCGAAGGTCTTGCCTGTTTTGGCTTCTGACTGGGCAATTTCATTGGTATGGTGAGGAAACTCTAGGTCAGCTCCACCACCGTGGATATCAATGGTATCGCCTAAAATCTCTGTCGACATGACCGAACACTCGATGTGCCAGCCCGGACGACCAGGTCCCCAAGGACTATCCCAAGAAATCTCGCCTGGCTTGGCAGCTTTCCAGAGGGCAAAGTCTACAGGATTTTCCTTACGAGCCGTTTCTTCATCGGTACGACCTGAAGCACCTAGCTCCAAATCTTCCAAGGTTTTATTGGCCAACTTAGCATAGTTGTGGGATTTTTCCACACGGAAGTAAACATCCCCTTGACTCTCATAGGCAAAGCCTTTTTTAATCAAGTCTTCCACAAAACGAATGATGTCAGCCATAAACTCTACTACACGCGGATGGCGAGTCGCAGGTTTGACACCCAAGGCCGACACATCCTCACGAAAGGCAGCGATGTACTTGTCCGCAACCTCCTGAGGCGTGATGCCTTCTTCTTTGGCACGGTTGATAATCTTATCATCCACATCCGTAAAATTGGAAATATAGGCAACCTCGTAGCCACAGTATTCGAAATAACGACGAATAGTATCAAAAGCCACCGTCGAACGGGCATTCCCCACGTGGATATAGTTATACACGGTTGGCCCACAAACATACATCTTGACTTTGCCGTCCTCGATAGGGACAAATTCTCGCAAATCACGAGACATGGTGTCATAGATTTTAATCATAAAATAATAGTCAGGAAAACCAAAATCCAAGAACAATTAGTTTCACCACTAAGAGTTCAATTAAATTTCAGTCCGAATATCTCTACACTTCGGAATCCCTTGCTCCTTTCTAAAAATAAAAGAAGAATCAAATAAATGTAAGAAAAGGGCTGACAGTCGCCCTTTTACTTTACGACCTACTCAGCCGAATATCACCTTTTAAAAGATTGAAATATCTTACAACCCAGACGATCTGTGGCTAGCTTCTTTAGCCTGCTCTAGTTTATTGACGTAATACTCTCGTTTTTCTTCGACTTCGTGAATGACAGGCTCATCTTTCTTTCCATGAACACGGACAATCTTGGCCGGAATACCGACAACCGTTACATCACTAGGTACATCTGCCACGACAACTGCTGCAGCACCGACCTTGGCATTTTCACCGATTTCCACAGGCCCGATAACTTGGGCATGGGCTGATATGAGAGCACCTTTACGCACGGTTGGATGACGTTTGCCAACATCCTTCCCTGTCCCACCGAGAGTCACTCCGTGATAAAGAAGAACGCCTTTTTCAACAATCGCCGTCTCACCAATCACTAAGCCAGAACCGTGGTCGATAAAAACACCTGAGTCTATCTGAGCACCTGGATGAATCTCAATCTGAGTCCAAAAGCGCCAAAACTGACTGTGCATACGAGCTAGGAGCTTAAAGCCATGCTTCCATAGAAAATGTGAGAGACGGTGGGCCGCCAAGGCCTTGACACCTGGATAAGTCAGCAAAACCTCCAAAGTGGTGCGGGCCGCTGGATCATTTTCTTTTACGATATCAATGGTTTCGCGCCACCATCCCATACATTTCTCCTTTTCTTATTCTGAATCTTTTGGTGTTTCTGTAAATTCTTTCTTAGGTTTGTGATCCTTATGATGACGTGGGCGGTGAGGACGCTCTGATTTTTCACCTTTTTCATCACGTTCAGGTTTTGGCGGACGAGGTAGAAGAGCCTTCATAGAGGCATCGATACGACCTTTTTCATCAATCTTGATAACCTTAACATCAACTTCATCTCCGATTGCTACCAAGTCTTCGACATTATTGGTACGCGTCCAAGCCATCTCAGAGATGTGTACGAGGGCATCTGTCTTGTCAAAGAGGTTGACAAAGGCACCAAATTTCTCGATACGAACGACTTTGGCACGGTAAACTTCATCCACCTTAGCCTCACGAACTAAACCAGCAATGATTTCTTTGGCACGGTTAATAGCATCTTGGTCGCTAGAGTAGATAGACACATTTCCTTCTTCGTCGATATCAATCTTAACGCCTGTTTCAGCGATAATCTTGTCGATGGTTTCTCCACCCTTACCGATGACAATCTTAATCTTGTCCACATCAATCTTGATGGTATCAATTTTCGGAGCAGTTGGAGCCAATTCTGGACGAACTTCTGGAATGGTTGCTTCAATCACATCAAGGATTTCAAAACGCGCTTTCTTGGCTTGAGCAAGGGCCTCAGTCAAGATTTCTGCAGTAATCCCTTGGATCTTGATATCCATTTGAAGAGCTGTAATCCCGTCACGAGTACCGGCAACCTTGAAGTCCATGTCTCCAAAGTGGTCTTCCAAACCTTGGATATCTGTCAATACTGTGTAGTTATTTCCATCTGAGATAAGACCCATGGCAATACCAGCTACTGGTGCCTTGATTGGCACACCACCAGCCATAAGAGCAAGCGTTCCCGCACAGATAGATGCTTGAGATGAGGAACCGTTTGATTCCAAGACTTCTGCTACTAGACGAATAGCATATGGGAATTCTTCCAAACTTGGCAAGACTTGAGCAAGTGCACGCTCACCAAGAGCACCGTGACCGATTTCACGACGACCTGGCGCACCGTAACGACCTGTTTCCCCTACAGAGTATTGCGGGAAGTTATAGTGGTGCATAAAGCGTTTCTTGTACTCTGGGTCCAAACCATCAATGATTTGAGTTTCCCCCATCGGAGCCAAGGTCAAGACTGAAAGAGCCTGAGTTTGTCCGCGAGTGAAGAGACCTGAACCGTGCACACGAGGAAGGAAGTCAACAACCGCATCCAAAGGACGGATTTCATCGACCTTACGACCATCAGGACGCACCTTGTCTTCTGTAATCAAACGGCGCACTTCAGCGTGCTCCATTTGTTCCAAAATTTCAGCCACATCTCGCATGATACGGTCAAATTCTTCATGGTCTGCATATTTTTCTTCGTAAACGGCAGTAACTTGGTCCTTAACTGCTTGAGTTGCAGCTTCACGAGCCAATTTTTCTTCTACTTGGACAGCTTTTTGGAGGTCGCTGTTGTAGGCTGCGATAATTTCAGCCTGCAAGTCCGCATCCACATGAAGCAATTCCACTTCTGCTTTTTCTTTACCGACTGCCGCAACGATTTCTTCTTGGAAGGCAATCAATTCTTTGACTGCTTCGTGCCCTTTAAGGAGAGCTTCCAACATGATTTCTTCTGACAATTCTTTAGCACCAGACTCTACCATGTTGATAGCGTGCTTGGTACCAGCTACTGTCAATTCAAGAAGCGAACGCTCTGCTTGTTCTTGACTTGGGTTGATGATGATTTGGCCATCTACATATCCTACCTGTACCCCAGCAATTGGTCCGTCAAATGGAATATCTGAGATAGAAAGTGCCAAGGATGAACCAAACATAGCAGCCATTGGTGCAGAGGCATTTTCATCATAAGAAAGAACTGTGTTGATGACTTGGACTTCATTACGGAAACCTTCCGCAAACATAGGACGGATTGGACGGTCAATCAAACGCGCTGTCAAAGTCGCATCTGTTGAAGGACGTCCTTCACGTTTCATAAAGCCACCAGGAAACTTCCCAGCTGCATACATTTTTTCTTCGTAGTTGACTTGGAGTGGGAAGAAATCCCCAGTTGCCATCTTCTTAGACATCACGGCCGCAGTCAAGACGGTTGACTCACCGTAACGTACAACAACAGAGCCATTTGCCTGCTTAGCAACCTGACCAGTCTCTACAATTAACTCACGACCCGCAAAAGTCGTTTGAAACACTTGTTTTGTCATTTTAATCCCCTTTGGATTGATAATATTATACGTCTTGCCTACAAAGATCAAGATACCAAGGGCGTCAAAAGCAAAGTAAAAATAGGAAACTGACGAAGTCTTCGATGAAGACAAGACAGCTTATCTTTTTTACACAGCTTTTCGGTCGGGTTCAATTACACAAGATAGCATTCGATTGACGCAGTGTGCGATGCACACCAGGAAATCTATCTTTTTCACAAGGGAGTTAGCCCGTGTTCAACTATCTAAATACTTTAAAAAGTTTAAAAATATTATTCTTTAGTATTTTTCCTTTTTATAGCAGATTTGAATAGTTAAAAATCTGTTTATACCCTCATCTTTGTATCAAGTACGTACAGAGTTTATTTTATCATATTTTTCTTAAAAAGTGCGGTCTTTACTATTAAAAAGGAACCATTCCTCTCACCTGAGAAGAATGGTTTGCTTTTTATTATCCTAGAGACTGATGATTAAACAAGGCATGAGTTGCTTGGTGGATGTATTTTGCCGTTTCAGCATTGTTCATGGTGTAGAGATGCACACCAGCAACATCTTGAGTTACCAAGTCCACGATTTGGTCCACTGCATAGGCAAGTCCTGCTGCTCTGAGCGACTCAGGGTCATGCTCATACTTGTCTAAGATGGCTTTAAATTTGCGTGGAAGATGGATATTCTCACAAGTCTTCAAGAGGCGGAGAGCCTGATTTCGATTCAGAATTGGCATAATCCCTGCATGAATAGGAACATCAATCCCAGCCAATATGCACTTGTCTTGGAAATCATAGAAGCGCTCATTGTCAAAGAAAAGCTGAGTTACGAGGCTCGAACAACCTGCATCTACTTTCTTCTTGAGATTTTGGATATCTGAAATCTGATTTGGTGAATCTGGATGCCCTTCTGGATAACAAGCACCAACAATATCAAAGTGAGGAGCTTGTTCCTTGATGAACTCAATCAAGTCGGTTGCGTAGCGGAAATCCTTTTGTGGTTCCACATTAGGGATAATATCCCCACGAAGAGCCAAGATTTTCTGCACCCCAACCTTGTCCAAGTCGGCAATGGTTTCAGCAACCTTGTCCTTAGTCAAATAGATAGCTGGCAAGTGAGCAATAGTCGGAATCGCCAAATCATTTTGGATAAAGTCAGCCAAGCGGACCGTCGTTTCCTTGATATTAAATTTATTATTGCTGGCAGTTACACTGATAAAGTGGGGAGCCAACTCCTGCATATCTTGAAGAGCAGAAATAATTTTATCATTACCCACGGCTGGGTTGGGAGGGAACACTTCAAATGAGAGTGACGGTGTTTGGCGTGACATAGTCATTATCCTTTTCTAGTTGATTTTTTTCGTTAGCTGGATTCCTAGAATCCAAGTGAAACAGGCAGATTGACCAAACAGCGCTTCTAGAGAATCCTTATCTTACAATTTCTCACGCGCAGCTTTAGCTGCTTCAACAAGGCGGATCAAGCTTTCTTTTGTTTCTGGAATACCACGTGTTTTCAAACCACAGTCAGGGTTGATCCAAACTTTCTTGCTTGGTACTTTAGCAAGGATGGCTTCGATTGTATGGTCGATTTCGCCTTCATTTGGCACACGAGGTGAGTGGATATCGTAAACCCCAGGTCCAACTTCTGTTTGGAAGTTTTTCGCTTTGAGTTCGTCCAAGATTTCAAGGTTTGAACGGCTAGCTTCAAATGAGATAACGTCTGCATCCATGTTGTCGATAGCTGGGATGATATCTGTAAATTCTGAGTAACACATGTGAGTGTGGATTTGTGTGTCTGGTGCTACTGTTGAGTGTACCAAGCGGAAGGCAGGAATTGCCCAGTCAAGGTAGTCTTCGTACCAGTCGCTACGACGGAGTGGCAATTTCTCACGAAGAGCAGCCTCGTCGATTTGGATGATTTTCACACCAGCAGCTTCAAGGTCAAGCACTTCATCCTTGATAGCAAGAGCGATTTGAAGAGTAGAATCCTTGATAGAGATGTCTTCACGTGGGAATGACCAGTTGAGGATGGTAACAGGTCCAGTCAACATACCTTTAACAGGTTTGTTTGTACGACTTTGTGCATAGCTAGACCATTTAACAGTGATAGGGTTGAGACGAGTGACATCACCCCAGATGATTGGTGGTTTCACCCCACGCATACCGTATGATTGTACCCAACCATTCTTAGAGAAGAGGTAACCTGACAAGTTTTGACCGAAGTACTCAACCATGTCATTACGCTCGAACTCACCGTGAACAAGGACATCAAAGTCGATATCTTCTTGCCATTTGATCCATTCATCAATTGTTTCAGCAAGGAAAGCATCGTACTCTTCTTGAGACAATTCACCTTTACGGTAAGCCAAACGTTTCGCACGAACTTCCTTAGTTTGAGGGAATGAACCGATAGTTGTTGTTGGAAGAGCTGGAAGTTTGAAAGCTTCTTCTTGGATAGCTTCACGCTCTGCGAAGGCTGGCAAACGAGTGTAGTCTGCATCAGTCAAACCAGCGATACGCGCACGAAGTTCCGCATTTTCACCAACACGCTCAGTCGCAAAGAGTTCTTTGTTAGCTGCAAGAGCTTCTGAACCTTGACCATTGCGGATAGCATCCAAATCACGAATCTCATCCAATTTTTCAACTGCAAAGGCAAAGTGGTTCAAGATAGCTGGTTCAAATTCTTCATTAGCAGTTGTAAATGGCACATGAAGAAGTGAGCATGAGCTTGTCAAAACGATGTTTTCAGCTGGGATTTGCTCAAGAATAGCCAAGCTCTTTTCGTAGTTGTTGCGCCAGATGTTCTTACCATTGACAATACCTGCATAAAGAGTCTTGTCAGCTGGGAAGCCACCTTTAACGAGTTCAAGAGTTTTCTTACCTTCAACGAAGTCAAGACCGATAGCATCTACTGGCAAGTTTACAAGGTCAGCGTAAACGTCACGAACGTCACCAAAGTAAGTTTGAAGCAAAACTTCGAGACCTTTCTTGTCAGTCAAGAGTTTGTTGTAGAGGTTCAAGAATAGAGCTTTTTCTTCAGCTGTCAAATCTTTTACAAGAGCCGCTTCGTCGAGTTGAATACGAGTTGCACCAAGTTCAACCAATTTTGCAAAAACTTCTTGGTAAGCAGCAACTAAGCTGTCTACGAAGTCTTCTGCTTTCACGCCTTCTTCAAAGTCTGACAATTGAAGGAAAGTGAATGGACCTACAAGGACAGGACGAGTGTTGAGACCCAATTCTTTAGCTTCTTGGAACTCATCAAAGATCTTGTGACCAGCCAATTTGACTTGAGTGTCTTTTTCAAATTTAGGAACGATGTAGTGGTAGTTGGTGTTGAACCATTTCTTCATTGGAAGGGCACGAACGTCCCCTTTTTCTCCTTGGTAACCACGACCCAAAGCGAAGTAGCGCTCAAGGTCAGACAAGTCCAAGTTTTGAACTGAAGCAGGTACCACGTTGAAAAGGAAAGCTGCATCTAGGAAGTTGTCATAGTGAGAAAAGTCATTTGATGGGATTTCAGTAATGCCTTTTTCTTTGACAATGTTCCAGTGTTTTGCACGCAATTCTTTTGCTGCTGCTAAGAGTTCTTCTTCTGAGATTTCTTTTCTAAAGTATTTTTCAGTTGTAAATTTTAATTCGCGGAATTCGCCCAAACGAGGGAAACCGATGATTGTAGTTGACATGATGTGTCCTCCAAAATTTGTTGTTGAAACTATCTTAACAGAAAAGAAATCATCTGTATAATTGTAAAAAATTAGGCTTTGATATAGTTTGAAACTATATCTCTGTTTTAAACAAAAGAAAAAGACCTGAGACAAATGCCTCAAATCCTTTGTGTAGCTTGTTTTTGGCTGTATTTTAGTTGGAATACTCAAATACGTTATTAGTAATTCTTATAAGTGACTATGACTTGTTATTAGAAAAGACTATAGGTTGATCCCCTTCTCACGGAGATTATCCAAACACTCCTCATAGTAGGCATCGTCATGTTCGCTGTATATAGGACTAGTCAACTTCTCCTCTACCAAATCTTGGTAAGGAGGACAGGTCTTGCCACGGTAGTTCTTGTCCAGCCACTCTGGACTGACATTGTAACCACGATCAGCCATCTCCTCCATTATCAAGCAATGATAGGCATAGAGACGATAGGGCGAGTGGGTAAAGACATAGTCAACCGTCGCATGCTTTCTGCCCCAGCCATTGCCACGCAGGGCGCAGCACTCTCGATGTTGCCCCAAGAGCTGAGGACGGGGAAGTTGTGAAATCAAAGCCTCATGCCAAAGTCTCATGGGAGTCTCCTTTCAGTAAAGTCGAATGTTGCAAGTAGGTATTGGGATAGCGATTAAGCAACTCTCGAGTCTTAGTGATCAAGTCTTCCTTAGAAGCCTGACCAAAGCGGTAGCGATCCAGTAAGATCATATAGTCCTTGCGCTCGGCATCTGTCGCTTTCTTTTTGAAATAGCCCCAAATATGCTGAAAGGCATTGCAAACCTGACCCCTATGTTCTGGGATTTGACAGGCACGGTCAATCATCTCTTGAATCTGACTCACCTCCACCTGTTCATTCTTCAAGTATTGGCGAATCTCATTGTAAATATTGCTGGAATGGCTCAAAACGAGATATTTGTTTCTAGCCCAGAGTTGCTGGCACTGGGATTTTTGGTTAATTTGTTCCATGTTTCTCCTTACTTTCTACTAGTTCCCCGGAAATATGGAAACAAAGTTGTATCTAAAAAATGAGCGAATTAATGACTTCACATGACTGAATGTATGAAACTTTTTTTATCTTCTAAAAATTTCCTGACACTTAGGAAACAAAGTAATAATTCTCTTTTAGTTCTCGGAAACGATCAAAACCGAGAATACCCTCATTTTGTAATCTGCCTAAAACGACACTAGGATGAATATCTATCTCCTCAGAAAATCGAAGGATATCTGTCTTATCAAAGTTTCCTTTTTCTACAAAAGCTTGATAATCTTCTGGTCTAATCAAGAAATCTTTTGCAAACTGGTCTGCCTGTTCCTCAGAACGAAGATAGGACTCACTGTTTCCTTCATCAGATGAAAAATCATTTTCCAGAATGTGCCCAATCTCATGGAATAGTGAGAACCAGAAAATATCTGACGCTTTGTTACGATCCGTAAGTAAAAGCAAGGCACTACCATTACTGAATTTTTTAGCCGCTCCATTTAGATTGGCATTTGGCAAAGCAGGTAGACCTACTAGGACCACACCACAGTCTAGCAAGATATCATACAAGCATTGAGGAAAGACTTCTGGGTCTTGTCTAGTCAACTTTCTCAACGCAGGCAAGCTTCTCTCTAGCTTTCTGCGATTGAGCTTAGTTGTCGTTTTATCACGCGCTTTTTTAGATGCCAACTCCAGCATGATATTAGAGTTTACTATACTTTTAGTTGTAAACTCACGCGTATTCCGATAGCTGACTAAATGGTTAAAAGATGTAAGGTTTTCTAAACTTGCCACACCTAGAATCTTGCGAAGCTCGATAATTTTTTCCTTCAAGCTATAGCGTTTGTCTGGCACGTAGCCTTCTTCCTTAAAATACTTGAAATCAATCATCTCACAGATTTCTTTCTCGCTACCTTCTTCTAGCTCTCTTTGTTCTACAATCTCTGCCACTTTTACATCATAAGCATTTTGAAGATTGAGCCAAGTTTGCATGGAAACTCCGCTTAGCTTGGCTAACTTATGAGCTGTTTCTTTACTAATGGACTCCTCAGCGTTGACCAGCTTGCTGATAGTCTTTGCTGAAACTCCCAAACGCTCCGCAAACTCTTTCTGCGTTACGTTATAATCTTCAATCAACTCTTCAACATACTGACCTGGATGAAAAGCAATCAGGTCTTTGTATTCAACAATTTTATTACTCATAGTGATTGCTGACCTCCTCTATTTTTAGGATTTCAATTTCAACAGGACTTGGAAACACCTTTTCTAAATCCTCTTCACGAAATTCCACAATCAACCGATAGGAACTCCTTCGACCATCTATATCTAAAGCAAACTGTCCCTGTCTCTTTCCCCTGAGTTGGTGAAAGTGATACTTAGGAAAAGCCGTCACACTAGCCAAAGAATCCGCCGCTTCCAAAAAGTTGATCAACTGATGCAATTTTACAGCAATCTTAAAATTCTAAAAGTTCAAAAATTCTCTTGACTCTATTTACTCATTTTTTCTTAACACAAATTTAATTTCTTCTAATCTAGCTTTTAAAGTGTTATTTGATAACCTCAAATCTAAAGTTTGATATTTTTTAGACTGTTCAAAAATTTCATTATAAACACTTGAAGTACATTCTAACTGACTTTGATAATTCATGATACTTTTTAAATTGTTCTTAAAATCTTTCAATTTATTTTTATAATATGGAGAACGAATATTAAGTTTATCCAACTGTCTTTTCATCGTATCAGAATCTAGTATAAGTTTTTGTAACGACAGCCTTGATTCTAAATTGCTTTCAATATTAATAAATTCATTTAATAAAAAATCTAAACTAGGTAAAGATCTTTCAACATATTCTGAAATACTAAAATCAGGCCTAATACTATTATGAGCATATTTGTGCCTTGCTTTTATTAACGAATCATGTATCTTAGTAAAATCACCATCAGTGTTAAATAACAAGAAAATTAATTTTTTGTCATTAGTCTGAATATACTTATCTAAAACATCTTTTTTTATGTCTTCAAACCGCGACCTAGGGCTGTATTTATTTCTACGGAAACTATTTTTCAAAAATTTCTCTAAATGCTTATTATCATTTGAGGACTCAACAGTCAAAATTGAAAAAACTAATTCTTTTACTAGTTGTTCTGAAAAAGTATAGTATTCAATCATCAAATTTAATTCACTCGATTCATATATAGTCTTCAAATCTGTATAGTCAATTTCAATTTCTTTTGCAAAATTCCGATGCTTCTCTGGATCATCTGCAAGACTTCCGTCTATTTTCTGTACTCTCTCCAGTGTTTCCTTTAATCTTAATAAACGATTTTTAAATTCATTATAATTAATCATTATATTTACTTTTCTAGCATTCCTTCAAAAATCTCAAATCTCTTTTTAATTGATGATACACTCCCAGTACTTGTAGAAAATGGATTATGCGATTCATCTAATAGATAACCATCGAATAACTGTCCCATATGATTGATATACTTCTCATTAAAATTATCAGGAAGTTTATATCCACCAAATACCATAACCCCTAACAGAGATTCCAAAATACCAAAATTTAGAATACCTTCAATATCTCGATTCGCGTTCACTCTTCTAAATAATTTTTTGGCTTCGAAAAATTCTAACAACTGATCTAAGGAACTAAATAATTTGCTAATTACTTCTTCTGAAATACTTTCTGATTTCTTTTGTTCCCCATATTCATCTAGTATATTTTTAATACCTTGTTTGCTAGATTTAAATTTCCCGTAGTATATATCTGACATTGCTAGAATTCTAAGGAACGCTTCTACATGAAGATCTTTTTTAATCTGAGTTGAAGTAAACAATGATAGGTAATTTTCTGATCGACTTGCAGCGCTATACAATGACTCTATAAATGGACCATAAGCTAACGACTTTCTTATTTGCATGCCATTTAATTTTTCTGAACCAGTATTAATTCTTTCAAAAATTAAATATTTTGAACTAAAATCACCTGGGTTCAGCTGTTTAAACTCTACTAGAGATATAGTACTTCTACGAATTTTTCGTTGGTACTCCTCTGGTAGTTCCTTAAAGGATTTTCCAGCAATTTCAGGAAAAACATTCTTTCTTGATAATCGACTTTTTATATTTTTTTTATCGTTTTTAATACCTGTCCATGGGTGCCCCTCTATAAAGTTATATAATGTAGTTAAACGTTGATAACCATCAATAATCTCGTATCTATTATCATCTACTTCCAAAAGGAAAAGAGGGGGTATGGGAAGACCTAGTATAATCGATTCAATCAGCCTAGAACTCTTAAGCGATGTCCAAACAAATTTCCTTTGCATTTCAGGTTTCTCAATTTCATTATGTTTGAACATATCAACTAGTTCACCAAATGAACGATTACTTACCCAGTGCTTTATTCTAAATCCTTCAGGAACAACATCTTGTTCCTCATCATCTAAATCAGCAAAAGCTTCTTCTACATCTTCTAAAATTTCATCTGAAATTTCTAAGCCATTACTTTTAACTTGACTGTAAAAATCATCTACACTAGAAGCATTAATTGAGCCGTCGTAGCCCTCTAATTCCTCTGTATTCACTGCAGTAATTTCATTGTCTGCAAAAAAATAAAAGAAAAACATAAGCACTCCTTAAAATATCTTAATCTGTATAATTTTCCACCCTCACCTGTCCATTCATCAGCATTGGCAAGAGCCAATCGCGAAGTTGGGTGAGTTCTTGGTTTTGTTGTTCATTATTTTCTACTTCAAAATAATAATTTATCGTCATTGAATGATACTTTTTTAGTACCTCATTCTTTGGAACAAGTATATACAATTTATCAATCTGTGGTACAGTCAACTGTCGTTGAACAGACCCTGAATTTTCAAATTGGATAGACTTTAAAAAATTCTCAATATAGCCAATCATTTTTTCTTCCTTAGGTGTTACAGAAATTAGCCTTATAATCGGGAAAAATGACGAAAATCTCCTCTGGACGTATCCAATTGTACCTCTTGCAGAAACTGTAAGACTCTTTTTGTGAATGGTTGCTTTATTAGTATAGCCATAAAGACCCTTGTTATCAAGTCCGTTTGAGTATATTGGAAATGGAGTTTCTTTGCTTTGTATTTCTGAAATATTACTAGGTTTATCTCCGCCAGCTTTTAGATAAGCCACATCCCCCAACTTCTCCACTCCCCACCCCTCTGGGATTTCGCGTTTGAGTTCTGGATTATAGATCATCTTTCCGCCTGATGATTTGTAGGGTTTACCATTCTGGTCTGGGAAATCAAACTGCACAAACCAGTAGTCATAGAGGGTCTTAGCCATGGCTTCCAACTCTTGGTTGATTTGGTTGTTGATTTGGATTTTATCATCAATTGCTGAAAGTATGTTTGCAATTTTATCTTGATTCTCTCTAGGCAATAAATCCAACTCTATTGAATTCATAATTTTTGTGTTTAACGATGGCATTGTTGCTCCAACTGCCAGATTCATCATCATCTTTTTGAAACTATTTTGTTTAAAATAATAAGATAAATATCTAGGGTTAACTTTGTTTTTATCAGCTCGTACTCTTATACATCTACCTGAAAACATCCAACCTTCATGATTTTTATCAACATAGACATTTCTATCAATAGAGCCTACCCTGCTAAACACAATATCTCCTTCAATTAAGATGTATTTACTTAATCTCTTCGTATCAGCTTCAGATACGAAAGGAAGATTTTGGTGTGTAAAATTTATATCTCCCAAATGTTCTACCGTTACTATAGGAGTTCCTTCGCTAACATAATCTTCCTCATGTAATTGGCTACCAAAAGGACCTGTTTGAGAAATAGCAATATCACCTAAAATTACTCTACTCATACTTAATCCCCTTCATCTGCTCTTCAATCTCCTGCTCCAATGCATGTGATTGCTGGAAGAGGTCTGAGAGTTTGTTTTGAAAGGCGGTCATTTTGGCGTCAAACTCTTCTGCTGTGATATCCACATAGTCAATCTTAATGTCAAAGTATTGACCTGCGCTAAGAGAGTAGTTTTTCTCCTTGATGTCCTCATAGGAGACGGTAACAGAAAAGTCCTCGACGGCTTCTTTCTTGATAAAGGTCTCAACGATCTTCTGCTCTTCCTCAGGAGACAGCACAGTCTTTTGGTTCTTGCCTTCCTTGACCTTGGTTCCCAGATTTGAGGCATCGATAAGAACGACATCGCCCTTATTTTTCTTATCGATAAAGAGAATAGAGACGTTGGTACCTGTCGTCGCAAAGATATTGGACGGCATGGAAACGACACCCGCCAGCATTTGATGGTCCACCAGATGTTGACGGATAGCCTTATCAATCCCTGACTGGGCCGTGATAAATCCTGTCGGCAAGACAACGGCTGCTTGACCATCTGGCTTCAAGGAATAGATGATATGCTGAACAAAGAGCTCGTAAATCGCCATCTTGTCCTTAGACTTGGCTGGAACCTTGGGCACTCCTGCAAAGAAACGCTCACTGACTTCTGGCAAACTTTCCACTCGGTCACGCCACTCTGAAAAGTCCAGCTTGAAAGGAGGATTCGACACGATATAGTCCATCTTTTCAGGATGGCGATTAGCGATAATGGTATTTCCCTGTACGATATTATGAATGGAATGCTGTAGTCCATTCAAGATCAGGTTGAGACGGAGGAGATTGGATGATTTTTGCGAGATATCCTGACTGTAAACAGTGGTCTTATCGACACCAATACGACTAGCCAGGTTCATCAGCAAAGTTCCAGAACCAGCAGAAGGGTCATAGATGCGCACGTTTGATGGTTGATCATTCCCCACAAGGATATCAGCGATAATCTTAGCCACAGAGTGAGGCGTGTAGTACTCAGCGTACTTACCACCACCGTCTTTGTTGTAGTCCTTGATCATATACTCAAAGAGAGTAGAGAAAAAGTCGAAGCCTTGTGAAAAAATAGTCTCATCAAACTTGACGCGTGCAAGGAGATTGATGATGGCTTTTGCCACTTCGTTACGCTTACTACTATCTGAGATGGTATCTGTAATCAAACGCTCGTCAAAGAGACGAATAGCCGTATCTCCGTCTGTATGCACAGAGAAGATATCGTTATTATCAATGGCGATCTGGTTGAGGGTACTTTCAAAACTCTCGTAAAAAGTAGGCTCATTTTGCTGACGGTGGAGGGTTTCGATCAACTGGTCTGGCTTGAGCCAAGCCGTACTTGTACCGATATCCTCCAAGAGCCAGTCATAGTCATCTTCACCTATTGCTAACAAGTTTTCATAAGTGTTGGATTCATCCAGCACCTTGGCTTGATATAAAAATTTATCATTTAAAAACTTGTAGAGGAAGGACTGGGTGAGGAGTTTGTACTCACCCGCTTCCCCTCCTAGGCCCGCATGGGTAAAGACTGCTTTCAAATCATCTACCAAGTCTTGGACTTGGACTTTGTATGTTTCATTCATTAGTGTTGGTATTCCTCTTCATATCCTTCAAATAGCGACTCGACGATATCGTTAAAAACCTGTCTTGTCAAATCACTTGCAGATTGGTTGGTTTTCATTGAAATTCGGGCTACTTCTCGAATCAATTTCTTGAAGAAGTCCTCATTATCAAGCACTCCTTGATTTTGACCGATTTTGTGGTCCAGTACAACTTTAGAATCTTTAATGACATGATAAACTGCTGGGTACTCGCTTACCATAGTCGAGTTGGTCACGTGTTTATAGGAACGCGCCGCCATTTCATCTCCGCCAAAATTCATCGTCAAACGTCTCATATGAGTACGATAATCTTCCACTGACTTAAAGAGGTCTTCGTACTCTTTTTGAATTTCTTTGATGTTTTCCATAGTGTAACCTTCTTGCCCATGAATCAGGTGTTTTTTCATGATGCGCTGGAATTCTTCGTAGAGAAAAACCCACTCAGGATCTTTCTCATCACGCTGTTTTATGATACCTCCAGCAACTCGACGCTTCAAATCTTCTAGATCATTGGCTGCTAGACGGAGTTCTTCCTCCGCAATCTTGACAAAACTAAAACTGGTCTCAGACATGGCAAGATTTAAAAGAGTACGACTAGAAAAGTCATCTGGTTTATCTATCAGGGACAAGGTCAGCAAGCGTCTTGAGATGACATTGAGCAGAGTTGCAATCTGAGTAATATCAATCTGCTTAATCAAATGGTCATAACCAAGTAAGCGGGCGATATTATAGTACTGCTTAACCGATTCTAAGGCTTTTCGTAGTTCATTTAGTTGCTTTCTATCCTTGATATCATCAATTGATTGAGAAAAGAACTCTAGATTAGAGGTTGGATAGTCCATGAGGATACACTCTGTCTTGCTGAGTTCCTGAGAAATTTCCTCAGCTGGCACAAAGAGCGAACCAAACACATCCTCTCCATTTTCCCCAGTCAGGGTCGTATCATACTCTTGATTGAGTTCTTCCAGATAAGCACGATTAGTCTTGTCAAACTCCTTAGAAATATCCGCAAAATCAACTACATAGCCAAAGAGATAGTCCTTGTAAGGACGATTCACACGAGTCAAGGTCTGGAGAAGGTTATGAGCCTTAATCTTGCGTCCTAGATAGAGACGCTTGAGGCGAGGCGCATCAAAACCTGTCAGGAGCATCGAATAGACGATAATGAGGTCAATCTTGCCTTCCTTATAGGCATCCACCTTTTCCTTTTTCTCCTCCTTGTCTCCCTCATCATGAAGGATGAGAGCAGAGGTCAAGTTGGTTGTTCCAGCTTTGCGTCGTTCTTCTAACTGTTTTTCAAGCTCACGCGCCTGCTTGGATGAATCACAGACAATCATACCACCAATGGTCTGGTCATCAAAAACCAGATCACGCGCACGATTAAAGTCCTCCAGAATAAAATCAAGCATAGGTTCCACATAGTGCGGATGAGCAAAAATATCTTCTTTTGACAGATCTCCACGTTGGATTTCTTCATTGATTGCTCTGAGATTATCTTTATAGGACGTCTCGATATCTTCTCGCATGAGACGCAAGGTAAAACCATCATCTATAGACTGGTTGTAGTAGTATTTATGGATATAGTCCCCAAAAATATCACGTGTGGTCGCATGACTCTCCTTTGTCTTGCCATCTTTCTTGTAAGTAATTAAAGGAGTTCCTGTCAGAGCAATCTTGATTGCATTGGTATCTGCTTGGTATAGATTTGGCAGGTAGGAACCTCGTTCGTTATAAGAGCGGTGGGCTTCATCGATAAAGTAGATATTTTGACGATTGAGATCATAGCCAGAGCGGTCGGTCAGGTCTGAATCATCTTTGAACTTCTGTATATTGACAACGGCGACATCATAGCCGTCTTGTTTTTGATTGAGTTCTCGAGGATTGTTGATGCGCTTAACCTTGAGTCCTCTTTTGGTAAATTCCTTAAAGGCTTGGTCTGCCAAATCCAAGCGATCAACGACAAAGTAAAACTGCGGAACAATCCCCTGTTTTGAAAAATAATTGGTCAGATAGCGGATATTGAAGAAAGCTAAGGCCGTCTTACCTGAACCCTGTGTATGCCAGATAACGCCCTTCTTGATACCTCTTGCGATAGTCTCCTCGATAGCACGAGTTGCAAAATACTGCGGATAGCGCATAACATGCTTCTGCAATTGTATCTGACCTTCCTTGCTTTCTTCTTCTACATAAACCAGCCCAAAACGAAGCATGAAAAGCAGGCGTTCTTTTTGATACAAAGAAGACAGGAAAGTATTGCAGGGAGTGTCGGGCTGTAAGTTTGTTGTAAATTCTGGTTGAGATTTGAGAGCAAAACGCTTCACATCCTCAAGTACGAAATCAATTTGTTCATCTGTTAAAGGTACAATTGAATTCAGAAAATCTACTTCTCTTTCTTCCTTGAAAGCATTAAATTTTGTTTTTGAATAGGCATTTGAACCGTAGTAAGAACCCTGTTTTTGTTGACCTTGGCCACTGATATAAGGCAAATTATCAGATAGAGCTATCAATTGAGTAATATTGTTAAAACGACGGAACTTACGATTTTCAAAACGGTATCTGGTTCTGTCCTGTTCTGACTGAATCCCTGTCTTTCCATCTCGGATAGCATTGGGTTGTTTTACTTCGATATAAGAAAGAGGAAGTCCATTGATAAACACAACTATATCCGGACGAAATTCATCTTGTCCATTTTGACAAGTGACTTCAAGCGCCAGATGGAAGGTATTAGCTTCAGGATTTTCCCAATCGATATAAACAGCACCTTCTTGTCCCTGTATCCTTTTAAAAAAAGAGCGCCCTAAATCATTTTGATCCAGTTCCAGCTTGATATTGGCCAATTCTCTCTCAAAATCTTCATCTGTTAAGTAGTTATTAAATGTTAAAAATTGCTCTTTAAAAACAGATACAAGAATATTGGTATCTGGGTCTCTTTCTTCAATTTCTTTACTATTACGAGAAAGATAGGTATAACCCATTCGCATCAAATGCAGAGCTGCTGGGATTTGTACTCTTGTTAATTCAGAAAAATCTTTTCGTCTTGCCATCGCAAACCTTCCTTACGTTTCATTTGAACTATTCATATCCTGAAATTTCCAAATTTTATACTAGGTCTATTATAGCATGTTTAGACTCAAAATCCATCACTCTTCCCCTAGCAAAAAGACTCATTCCCCCTTTCTCCTCCAAAATATGGTATAGTAGAAATATACTATCTACGAGGAGTTTACATGTCACAGGATAAACAAATGAAAGCTGTGTCTCCCCTTCTGCAACAAGTTATCAACATCTCATCGATTGTCGGTGGGGTTGGGAGTTTGATTTTCTGTATTTGGGCTTATCAGGCTGGGATTTTACAGTCTAAGGAAACCCTCTCTGCCTTTATCCAGCAGGCAGGCATCTGGGGGCCACCTCTCTTTATCTTTTTACAAATTCTACAGACGGTCGTCCCTATCATTCCTGGGGCCTTGACATCAGTAGCTGGTGTCTTTATCTACGGTCACATCATCGGGACAATCTACAACTATATCGGTATCGTGATTGGCTGTGCCATTATCTTTTATCTAGTGCGCCTCTATGGGGCAGCCTTTGTCCAGTCTGTCGTCAGCAAGCGCACCTATGACAAGTATATCGGCTGGTTGGATAAGGGCAATCGTTTTGACCGTTTCTTTATCTTTATGATGATTTGGCCCATTAGTCCAGCTGACTTTCTCTGTATGCTGGCTGCCTTGACCAAGATGAGCTTCAAGCGCTATATGACAATCATCATTCTGACCAAGCCCTTTACCCTCGTGGTTTATACCTACGGTCTGACCTATATTATTGACTTTTTCTGGCAAATGCTTTGACACGTAAAAAATCCGTTTGGTTTCCCAAGCGGATTTTTAGAGCGTAGATTGATTATAGCTTGATACTAAATATACTTTGGTATGGAAATCATGCCTATTTTTCGATAGTGAAGCGAGGACTCACCTAGCCTTTCCGCCGTGATAGAAACACCTGAAATCTAATGGTTTCAGGTGTTCGGAAACTTTGAGACATTAGGCACAAAGTTTAGGTATGGAATTTCGAAGAAAGTCGCTACCGTCCGTAATCACTTAAGGAAAGGCTCAAAAATATTGTTTTCAAGCACAAAATCCGTTTGGTTTCCCAAGCGGATTTTGTGCTTTATTTTGAAACTTCTTTTG
>CAUTUU010000009.1:0-38770 GCA_963541545.1 uncultured bacterium
TTTGAGGACTTAAAAAAGGCTATTGATGATTTTGTAAGCGGAAAAGAAGTCGCAGAAGCATCGTCTGATTTAAGCCTCAAAGATGGTATTGCTCTTTTGAAGAAGGCTTTGGAACAATTCCAAGCTGGCGACCAAGCATCAGGAGCAGCTAGTATGAAGGAATTTATCACTATCTGGCCAACGATTGAGGGCTCTGTTAGCACGACCAATCCTTCCCTCTATACTCGAGTGGAAAGCGAAAGCCCTGTGATTATGGTCAAGGGAAGTGAGAAGGAAAACCAAGAAAAATTAGAAAAACTGATTGCAGATTTATCACAAATTGATACTAGCGCACGTTACAATGCCTTTGATGCTATGCTGATTCTTCTAAGAGAAGGAGTAGAGGCCCTCTTAATCGTCATGGCCTTGGTAACAACCTTAAAAGCAGCCAAGATGCGAAAAGGACTCAAGTGGGTTTATGGTGGTGCTATCACTGGAATCATGGCCAGTCTGGTCATTGCCTTCATCCTGCAAATAGCCTTTCCAGCAGTGACATCAGGCTCCAATCGTGAAATCATCGAAGGTGCAGTTGGGATTTTTGCAGTTGCTATGATGATTTTGATTGGAATCTGGCTTCACAGCAAATCCTCGGTCAAAAAATGGAATACCTTTATGGAGTCACAAATGGAAACAGTGACCAAGACAGGTTCTTTTATTTCCATGTTTGCCCTCAGTTTTCTAGCTGTTTTCCGTGAGGGAGCAGAAACCATTCTCTTTTATGTTGGGATTTTACCAAGGATTTCCAGTTTTGAATTTGTTTTGGGAATTTCACTTGCCTTGCTGATTCTGGTAGTTATTGCTGTTGTGATGAACAAGGCTAGTCAATTCTTCCTGCCACATAAGGTCTTCTTTATCCTGACTTGGATGATTTATGCTTTAGCCTTTAAGATGCTGGGGGTTAGTGTCCATGCTCTTCAGTTGACCAATATGGCACCAAATCACTTGCTGACAGGCTTTCCAACGATCGACCTGCTTGGAATTTACCCAAGTTGGGAAGGCTTGGCCAGTCAACTAATATTTGTTGTTATTGTCTTGATTGTCACTTTCAGACAGGGTGAAAAATAGATGGATAGAAAAGAATTGACAATCGTTGAACATCTGGTAGAATTTAGAAAGAGATTATTGGCAGTGGTCATTTGTTTCTTTTTGGTATTCTGTGTCTCTCTGCTTTTTGCAGACCAGATTTACCAGTATGTGACCCAATCTTTTCAGCAAAAGTTGATTGTTTTAGGGCCAAATGATATTTTATGGATTTACATACGTTTGGCTAGTCTGATGGCCTTTACCATCACCTTGCCTTACACGGTGTATCATATTTGGTCTTTCATCAAACCAGGTTTGAAGAAGGAAGAAGCTAGAGCTGTCTTTGCCTATATTCCAGCTAGTTTCCTTTGTTTTCTAGTTGGACTGGCTTTTGGTTTTTATTTTGTAACACCAGCCTTACTTCAGGTTTTATTAGGGTTGGGAGAAGGTCTATTTGAAACGCAGTTAACAGCCCAAAATTATCTGTCCTTTGTTTTTCAAACGACCTTGCCCTTGGCTCTGATTTTTGAATTGCCGGTTATCATTGCCTTTTTGACGTCGATTGGGCTCATTGGACCAGAATTATTGATTGCTTATCGCCGATATGCCTATTTTATCTTATTGGTACTTGCAGTCATCTTGACACCAGCCGACTTTGTCAGTGATTTGGCAATGACTGCCCCCTTGATATTACTCTATGAATTGAGTATTGCTATCAGCAAACACATTATGAAACGCAAGCAGAAAGGAGCGAGAAATGGGAATTTTACGTGATATCGGAGCACCAGGATTGATTATCATCGTTTTAGGAGCTCTCTTGATCTTTGGACCAAAACGATTGCCTGAATTAGGAGAATCAATTGGTAAAATGCTATCTGAATTTAAAAAAGCAGTTAAAGGAACTGAAAATCAAGATAAGGAAGACTAAAACTGCTTTAATTTAAAAAACTTTGTACTCTGGAAACCATTATGTGGCTATAGAGAGTGCAAAGTTTTTTGATTTTCTAGTTAAAATGCAGACTGTATTCTTTATAATCACAAGGCTATTAAGAGAGCAGTGGATATCAAAATGATGATTTTGAGTTTTTATTATTTTTGCTTTGTAGCAAGGTAACATAGTCACTTTTTGTGTGGAATAAGTGGGAAAGAAAAACAGTTTTTTGAGTTTGATCGATAAAGTAAAGCAAGATATATTGACCGATAATTTTTCCTCGTGTGGGGTACTTACTATTGATTTTAAGTCCGATTTTTTCATCTGCATCAAAGCCAGCTTCAGGAAAGGTTTCTAAACTTTTTAACCCATCTAAAATTTTGGCCACAGTATTTTTAGCAGACTGGGGTGATAAAAGAACAGTAGTAATGTAATCATGAATACTGTCAATTGCCTGACTCACTTCAGTAGATAGAATTACTTTATAAGCCATATCGTAGCCTCATATCGTCTAGGGAGGTTCCTTGTCCGGATTCGTATTCTCTTAAGGCGCGTTCAGATTGGGCTTGTAGCTCCTGAATTAACCGTTCACGGTGTAAATCTTCTGCAGTTTTTATTGGCAAATCCTGTTCGAGAACAATCTGCTCGATAAAAAGACTAATAGCATCCGTCATAGTCATTCCTTTCTCCTTGATGACAGCTCTTGCTTGTTCCATTGATGACTCATTGATTTTAAAATTGTATTGCTTAGTATGTGATGTAGTCATGGCATATCTCCAATCTATACGATATATAGCTAGTATATATCTTTTATATTTTTTAGGCAAGAAAAAAACTCTATACTCTGGAAACCATTATTTGGCTACCGAGAGTGCAAAGTTTTTTGAGTTTGGAACATGAAAACAGCAGTTGATTTGAAGAAAGAAAAAAGAACAGCCGAAGCTGTCTTTTTATCATTATTTGAGACCGTATTTTACAAAGATATACTCTATAATGTTTAAATCCTTATTAAATCAATGTTTCTAAAGGGGATATAGCTGTAAAATATTATATATATACCGTATTGTTAAACCAAGACGGTACCAAAAAGGTACCAAAAATTAAGGTTTCGGAGCTTATAAAATAATGAAAGTTGTCTCAAGTATTTGGGCTTTTTTTATTGACTTTTTTTGTAATGAATGAGATAATAAGAACACGAAGAAGTATCTCATAGATACACCAAACCCCCGAGGACGGTCAGGTCTCTCGAGGGTTTTTTTGTGGTGTTTTGGGCTAGCCTTAGCGTTTGTCCTCGTCATCTAGCCACTTGATGAGATAGTGAGCCAGTATCTCAACCGTGATTCCGAGTAAGAGCTCGAAGAAGTAACTCATAGAATAACACCTCCTTTCGCATTAATTTGCGGAAGGTAGCTTCAGCAACTTGTATTATATCACAATAAAAGACTCTAAACTAGAGCCTTTTATAATTTATCTTAAAAATCGTCGTAGTGCTTTGGTTGACTGCCGTACAGAGCGGTCAAGAAAGCGTAATGCAGAAAATGCAAGCATCCAACCAAAAAGTGTTTTTCTCATAGTGTTACCTCCTCACTAAATAGTATACCACAGCTTATTTTTTAGCTGCAATTTCCTAGACGGTCTTCTTTTTGAAAAATTCGATTTTTTCAATCGGAGTCATATTGCGATATGTTTTGATAAAATCACGATAAATCAGATACTTTTTATCAGGGTCAAGTAAGTCATTAAAGAGTTTAATAACTCCAGTTTTAAAGCTATCAATATCCTCAATAACAAGAAGAATATAAGGTGATTTTTGTACTAGATGGATGTTATAGTTATCCTTGAGACGAATTTCTAAAACATTGATAGCCAGGGCATTTGACCAAAACGATTCTCCCTGTTCATCTGAGGTAAAATAAGGCTCAATAATGCTGAGTGGATAGGCTGATGTTAAATAGTTACCAGTGATTTCTTTAAAAACTGACTGTAGAAAGCCCAGTAATGTTTTTCCAGAAAATGTATCAGGTTGTTTAATTTTGTGTACTAAAGGTTTGTTAATATTGTTCATCTTTTTCTCCTTGTTCATTTATTCCATGGTTCTCTTGACAACAAGTAACCTAGTCTTTTTTAGCCTTTGGCAATCGGTCGTCAGCTTTTCAGCCTGACGACTCGACTGACTTTAGTCTAAAGTCGACTAGCTTGTTATCAAGAGACTTTCACGGCATAAAGTGCTTAAAATATATTTTTTTCAATCATATTTTTAACACTTCGAGCTACTGACATAATGGTTATTCTCGGCGGTCGTATTTGATTTATGACATGTAACATTTTGCTAAATTCTTTAGGATGCATGTAATTCCTTGCTGTTTTGCGCCAAAGCGCAAGTTTTTTATTTACAGCATTTAATTGTTCACCTAATCGTTTTATACTTTCATTGAGTTTTTTATTTGCGTGTTTTAGTTTATCGACTTCTGATTTTAGCGTACGATTTTCAGACAATATATGATCACTCTTCATCAGTTCTTTAGCTAAGTTATTCTGTTTAGAAAGTGATTGCTGTAATTGATGTTCAAGTTTGCTGTTTTCGTGCCTTAGCCTATTATTATCTAGGGCATTTCGGGAGGCTGTATGAAAGAGTCTGTCATAGGTTGCTTTATCCATTTTTAGTTTACCGTCAAATGTACGTCTGACTAATTTGTCTTTTTTCATTTCTTCAATCTGTAGAGGTTGAAGAGACTCCAAGACAGCTATATCATCTAGTAAAGCATATTTCTCTTTTTCGTGTTGCTTGATTTTTTCTGTAGTTTGCTTTTCCTGTTTTTCTAGTTGCCTTAGTTTTTGGGTTTTATCAACTATCTTTTTATCAGTATCATCTAGTAAGCGTTGCTTTTCTTTAAATTCTGCTGTTTCGAGGTGTTTCTTCTTGCTATCAGACTCCCCACGTTGCAAATTATAGCCATGTTCGTTCAGATATCTAGGAAATGCCTCCTGGATCTCTTTTAGTTGGTCACGACTGCCAAATAATGCCTTAGAACTTAACTTGCCATTTTGCATAGGTACAAGTCCTAAATGCATATGTGGCGTACTCTCGTCAAGATGTACCATAGCATAAGCGATATTACTATTACCGTATCTTTCAGCAAAGAAATTTTTTGCTGTTTCAAAAAAATTCTTAATCTGTTCTGGACTCATATTTTCAAAAAATGCCTTATCTGATGTAATAATCCATTCATTACACAAAACGGCATCTTTACGTAGAGCACGTTTGGAAATTTTATTATCGTTGATGTATTGTTTAATCTGCCTATCGTATGGGATAGAGCGGTCACGGTCGGTTAATTCATAGTTTAGGTGAGTTTTTTCTGGGTCAATATCCTTGTTCGAGTGATTTTCAAAAATTCGTTCATTGTGACGATAGGCACCACCAAGATTTCCAGATTTCATTTTTTGCATCCTAGCTACTGCGTAACTCATAGCTTGTTCTCCTTTCTCGGCTCAAAGGGTCGCCGAGCTGGTGGCGGAAGATTGCCACCAGGACTAAGTGACCCATAGGGTAGATTTTTTCCTGAAGGATCGGCACGACTTCCATGTAAAGTGTAACGCACTACACTTTACTACGTAAATGTGCGTTCTCCGAAGGGTCTTGCAGACGGCTCATCGCTCCGAATACAGGAGCGACATCGAACCACCTCTCGAGCCACAAGAGGAGTTTCGACTATACTCGCCGAAGCGAGTAGGGCACTCTATCGGTGCCCCTGGGTCGGACGCTTCGCATTGTCCGACAAATGCCGTCAGAAGACGGCAAAGGCTAAAGCTACAAGGAAAGCTATAGATACAGTAGTGAGTGCAAGCATTAAGTAAACTCGATGTTGTTCCAATCGTTCAGCATAATCTGCCCAAGCTTTTAAATTTTGTTGCTCACTCTTCCTATAGCCTTTCAATAGTTGCAAATCTTGTTCTAGTTGCTTGCCTTGTTCTTTCGCCTCCTCTAATTCTTTCTCAAGTTTAATCACATCATTTTCAAAATGATAATCTTCAAGTATTCTAATGCCTATTAAATCAAGGTTTTCAACCTTTTGGTTGTCTAGGTATAAATGACCTTTCAACCTCTCTTTATATTTTGGAGAGCGTATCCGTTTATAGATGGATTGACTACTAACTCCCAGGCTATCAGCGTAGTCTTTTATTCTCATTTTAGGCCTAATAACTCCTTGTTAATACTGGATTTTCAACCAAATGGTTGAAAGCTATTTTTTGTTTCTCTTCCCCCATAATAAGCAAGCTGTTTTTCCAATACTGGTCGTTCATGTTTTAATAAATCTTTCATCAATTTCAGATAGTCAATATCAGATGTTTTATAGGTCTGTAAAAGTTTCTTGTATTTTGTACGTGTGTTTTTACTGACTTTATTCCAGATTCCTTTATCACGAGTAAGGGCAAGTAAGTAAAGTTGAGCTTCTATACCTAAACCTTCAAAGTTAAACGGCTTAAAGATAACAGAGTCAATGACTTCAAATATTTCTTCAACCGAGCGACTTCGGAGCTGAAATTCTAAGCGCCACCAATGCTGGAACTGCTGAGCAAATTTCTTATCTTCCTCAGAG
The DNA here is from genome assembly GCA_963541545.1 of uncultured bacterium. Taxonomy (GTDB): domain Bacteria; phylum Bacillota; class Bacilli; order Lactobacillales; family Streptococcaceae; genus Streptococcus. The sequence goes on from CAUTUU010000009.1 coordinate 6,595, forward strand.
CCGTTTTCTAATTGTTCAACTTTTTTGTTATAGAGTCTAATTTGCTTTTCTGACCTGGAGGCGCCTAGATACTTAGTTTCTAGTTTTCCATTCTGATCTCTCCACTCTTTGGTAGCAGTAGGTCGACCTTTCTTTTCAAGAATAAACTCACTACAATCAACTTCAAATATATCAAAAGCTAAATCAACTCGAGAGATTGCAATATCTTCAAGATATGGTATAATTGTATCTAAGATATTAATATCAATCTGTCGGAGTTTATTTGGGTTAAACTCTATCCTGAAAGGGCGAGCATTAAAGGCTTGTCCTTTTAATTTGTCGTAGTCCAGGAGGAGTCTAACGTGACTTCCGTCCCGAGTGATTGCTCTAAACATATCAGTCATTGCAGTCTGGACGATAATGGCTGTATGACTTTCTATCAAACTTTTGAGATCAAGGAGTTTGATAGGTTTGATATAAGCTGTAATAGTGATGTTGTCCAAGCTAACTTTTAATTCCAAATCAACCTCCTTTTTTTTAAGGGTTACCTATTGGCCTCTTTTTTGTCTGAAATACTTGTCAGCAAGATTTTCAATATAGTTCATGATACAAATATAGAAATGAGCGAATAGACTTATAAATAAAGGAACTAGGAACACTATCAAAAGTGAATGTACTCCTGAAAGCCACATTATGAAGGCGAAAGGTACAAGAGCGATAATATATCCGGATATAACCTTATTTGTTAAGTTTTTCATATAAAACCTTCTTTCTTTTAGAGGTCGCCTATCGGCGCCTCTTTTTTGTCTGCGCAAAGACCTCCGTAAAATGACATTCTTGGGGGAGCAACCCCAAGCCGACTTCGTCGGACCATTTTCATTTTGCTACGGTCAAACTTGCCAAAAAATGGGTGCAGTAAAATCCCACGAAATGGGAACATAGCGGGCTGTTAGAGGAGCCCGCGTTATAAATTTTGAGAAAGCTCAAAAATTTAGTCTCAAAATCTCATTTTCAAAATATTTTCACACTCATTTTCATAACTGTTTTAGGACTAGAAATTTTGTAGATCTGGAACAGATTTTTGAAAAAGAACAACTCTTTCAATCAAAAACATTTTTTGGATTTTCTCAATGATATCTTCAGGAGGAATTTGCTTGTTATTCTTGTATTTAAAGAATCGGTCTTTAGCCTTTTTGATTTCTCCTAAATTGTCAGACACATCAGCAAACAGTAACTCATTCAGTTCAAACCAACGTAGTTCAGACTGTTTACGGACAACCTCGAAGTTTCTCCAAAAACGTCTACCCTCATCTAGTTTTTCTGCCTTAGCGAAAATATGAGCTCTTTCTAGTTTGCGTTGCTTACGTGGGATAAAACTCCCTAAATCTTCAATTCCAACACCTGCAAAAATTTCCCCATCTTTAACAGCAATAGGAAACCTTAAAGATTTCAGCTTATCATTTGAAATAAGTCCTAAAAACTCACTCAATGTCGTTTTATAGTCCAATTTATATCTTAAGAAAGCTGGCTTTAGCAATATAAAAAAATCAGGTGTTTTAGATGCGAAAGACAATAAGGTGTCTTTATCAATATCTTTATAATCGCATGATAAGAATGCGATTTGCCTATTATTAAGCCAGTTTTCTATAGTGTTTTTTTGCTCGGTGTCATCACTAAAATAGATTGTCAACATTCTTTTTATAACTCCTTCACATAAATTCTATCAGGTTGATGAAGTAGAGGATTGTGTTTGTAAACTGTAATTAAGTCAGCAATCTGTAAATGATATTTCAAGTTAGTTATTCTTGATGCACTAAATCCAAACATTCCAGCGAGTTCTTCCCTTGTGTAAGCAAGATAAATTTCTCCATCATCATCTACCCATCCCATTTCAATAGCTTCTTCTCTTTTGCTGAGAAGAAGTATATAAAAAATTATTGCATAAGGGGATAGACCTCTGTATTCTTCCTCGATCAATAATGCTTTAGGAAGATAGTAGTAATAATCGTCATCGTAATTCATATTTCTCACCTCTCATATTGTTGTAGCCATTTAGAGACTTTGTGTTTATCGTACAGGGTCACTCCGTCAATGACCATGTGGGGCATGCCTTCACGTTGCCATTTTATGCAAGTTGTCGTTGAGATGTCCAACCAACGGCATAAACCTGACATTCGTAGCATAGGTTTATATAGTTCCTGATCTTCAAAGGCTTTCTCGATAGCTTTCTGGAGCATAGTATCGTAACGGGCAAGCAACTTCTTTTCTGTTGCTTTTGGGAGGTGGATAGTAAAATTTTCTGTCATATTCTGACCCCTTTCTTTATTTTATAAGCTCCGAAACGTACATATTTGTACGTTTAATAAATAATACCATACCTTTTTGTACGTTGTCAATTATTTTTGTACAAATTTGTACAAAAATGATAAAATAATCTTATTACAAAAAAGGAGAGATGAAGTTGAGTAAGTTAGATCCATTTGAAAAAACTCCAAATCGAATTGGAGAATTAATTAATAGCAGTGATAAGAGCTTGAAACAAATAAGTCAGGAGATAAATATAAATTATGAAACTTTATCAGCGTACAAAAGGCAACTTAGACGCCCCAAAAAAGAAAATGCAAAAATTCTTGCAGAATACTTCGGAGTGTCTATTCCTTACTTGCTAGGCCTTGATGATAATCCTGTACTAAAAGATCCAGGAGCACCTAAAGAAATGATCAAAGATTTCTATAAAGTGTTGACAAAAGGTACAAGTATAGAACATAAAATTACTAAATGGACACCTTTTGGAGAAGATCTTGCTATTATACTTGCAGAACTCAATCAATCAGAGGCTTTATCTGACTACATTGATTTTCTAGCAAGTAAAAAAGACTTTAACCCTATTTTGGTTAAAGCTATCAAGCAATTTATAGCTGACGAAAATCAGGGTTTCATTCCTTTCCTGATTAACAAATCAAGTGCAGAAGACTCCCCTTATCATTATGTCTGGGAGGCATGGGTAGAGACTCCTGAATACAAGAGACGGCAAGAAGAGAAAAAGCGTAAGAAATAACTGACAATCACGATTTCTTTATTTTATAAGCTCCGAAACCTTAAAAAATAAAGGAGAAATTAGAATGTCTATTATTAAATATAAGGCTAAAAAGTCTAAATCAGGGTATCTTTATAAGGTCAGAATCTACAGGGTGATTGATGGCAAACGTAAAGACTTCTTTAAAGGCGGTTTTAAGAGCCGTAGAGAAGCTAGACAGTATGAAGCTATGATTTACCACAAAAAAGCGTCAGGAGACCTCTCAGAACTTCTGAGAGTCTCTGAGAGACGTTTTGATGAAGTTTTTGAAGAATGGTTCAAAACTTATCAAAACACAGTAGAGAGGACGACAAGCGTCCGTACAGATGATTTATTTAGAATTCATATCTTGCCAGTTCTTGGAAAGGTGGAAATTTCCAAAATTACTCCTTGGCAATGTCAGGACTTTATTACCGAAAAAGGTCAGACTTTTAGGAATATCAAACAGGTCAAATCTTACACTAGTCAAGTGTTTGATTTTGCTTTGAAAATGAAATTGATTACAGACAACCCAATGAAACAAGTGATACTCCCAAAAAGAGAGCGGAAGAAGTCAGATAACTTCTTTAGCGTTGAGGAGTTGCATGAGTTTTTAGACATTATTAAAGCAGAAGAGCCTTATAAAAACTATGCCTTATTTCGTTTGTTAGCTTATAGTGGCTTAAGGAAAGGGGAGCTGTATTCTTTGAGGTGGTCTGATATTGATTTTGATAATCAATTACTTTCTATCAGCAAAAATCTAGGTAGAATCAAAGGGAAAGCAGTTGAGAAAAGCACTAAAAACAGGTTTTCCATACGGCAAATTCCTTTAGATACTGAGACAGTCTCGATTTTGAAAGAGTGGAAACAAAAGAGCAGAAGAGAAAAGGGGCAACTGTCAGTTACCCCATTGATTGATAGCGATTATATGTTTACGTTTGTTGGCCGAGACGGAAAGATAGAGCCTTTATATCAGGACTATATCAATAGTGTTCTAAAGCGCATTATTAGGAAACATGACTTGAAGAAGATAACTCCTCATGGTTTCAGACATACTCATGCAACCTTGATGATTGAAGTAGGGGTTGACCCTGTCAATGCGGCGAAAAGGTTAGGTCATGCAAGTAGTCAGATGACCTTGGATACCTATAGCCATTCTACAGTAGCAGGAGAGAAGAAAGCTATCACAAAATTTGTAGATTACCTGGATAGTGCGAAAAGTTAATTTTCCAAGACGGTACCAAAAACGGTACTAAAAACAAAAAAAGCCAATTCCAATTTCTTGGAAAAGGCTTTGTATCAACGTTTTTAAGCAATAAATGCGGTTGATTATTTGAGACCGTATTTTTTGTTGAAACGATCCACGCGTCCATCTGCTTGAGTGAACTTTTGACGTCCAGTGTAGAATGGGTGTGAGTCTGATGAAATTTCCACACGGATCAATGGGTAAGTTTCGCCTTCGAACTCAACAGTTTCGTTAGAGCGTTTTGTTGAACCGCTAAGGAATTGGTAACCAGTAGTTGTGTCCATGAAGACAACTGGGCGATATTCTGGATGGATATCTTTTTTCATTTTGCAATATTTCCTTTCTGCCATGGTCTCTTTGCGAGCCATAGATTGTTACCATACTAGTCTATCAGATTCTGAAAAGTTTGGCAAGTATTTTATCAGTTTTTAAGCAAGTTTTTTAACTTTTGGTAGATGATTTCGTTTTCCTCTAGGCTATAGGAATTGGCACCACTTGCTAGAGGGTGACCTCCACCATCATGTTCCTTGGCAATTTCATTGATAGGATGGATTTTACTGCGTAAGCGAACGCGGTAGTGGCCATCAGCCTGTTCCACAAAAATTCCCCAGATACTTACACTGTCAATGCGTCCAGGTGCACCGACAATGGCTGCAGTTTCAGCATCGGTAACATTGAATTGTTTTAAGACTTCCTGACTCAGAATAACGCGAGCAGCACCATTTTCATCCACTTCCAGATGGTCGTAGATGTAGCCTTGAAGTTTAGCAATTTTATAGCTCATAGTGTCCATTTTGCGAGTGAGAGCCGCAAAGTCAAAGTTCTGTTCTCTCAGAGAGGCAGCAAGACGGAGGGTGCGTGCAGTCGTAGAAGGGTAGAGGAAACGACCTGTATCACCAACAATTCCTGCAAAGAGCAACTCTGCAGCACGATCAGACAAGGCTAGTTGAGTTGTTTCAGCAAATAGGGTAATCATCTCACTAGCGCTACTTGAACTAGTATCTACCCAAGATAGGTCACCGTATACATCATCATTTGGATGGTGGTCAATCTTAATGAGAAAATCACCTTGACTATAGCGCTTATCATCGATTCGAGCAGTATTCGCTGTATCACAGACGATGACAAGGGCACCTTGGTAAGCACTATCTTCAACAAGATCCATTTCAGCCATCCAAGTGAGAGTTGGTTCATCAAAACCAACGGCTTTGATGGTTTTTTCTGGGAAATGATGTTCCAGTAAGGCTTTCAATCCCACCTGACTTCCTAAGGCATCAGGGTCTGGTTTCATATGACGATGAATGATAATCGTGTCGTATTCTTTAATTTTTTCTAAAATTTGATGGCAAATGTCCATAAATAACCTCAATTCTTTCTCATTTCATTGTAGCACAAGAATTTTTATTTTTAAAATGAAAAAGATGTGATATAATGGAGAAAGATAAATTGAGGAGGACGATATGGCATTAGCAAAAATTGTATTTGCCAGTATGACCGGTAATACCGAAGAAATTGCAGATATTGTAGCAGACAAATTACGTGACTTGGGCTTGGATGTCGATGTTGATGAATGTACAACTGTTGACGCTTCTGACTTCCTGGAAGCAGACATCGCTATCGTTGCGACCTATACTTATGGTGATGGAGAATTGCCAGATGAGATGATGGACTTCTACGAAGACCTAGCAGATCTCAACTTGAATGGTAAAATCTACGGAGTGGTTGGCTCAGGAGATACCTTCTACGATGAATTCTGTAAGGCTGTCGATGACTTTGACCGCGTTTTTGTAGCGACAGGAGCAGAAAAAGGTTCAGAGTGTGTTAAAGTTGATCTTTCTGCTGAGGAAGAAGACATTGAACGCTTGGAACAATTCGCAGAAGAATTGGCTGCTAAAGTAGGATAAGTATAAAAGTGCGCTGATGCAATCAATCAGTGCATTTTTCTTATCGTTAGTTGGGATTTTACTAGCCTATTTGGTGGCTTTTTGATACAATAATTCAAATAAAGGAGGAGACTGTATGGATTTAGATATTATTCGTCAAGAAATTGATCAAATTGACGACCAAATTGTCAAACTATTAGAAGAACGAATGCATTTGGTTGAGGGTGTAGTTGTTTATAAGAAAGCATCAGGTAAACCGATTTTAGATATTAAGAGAGAAGAAGCTATTTTTGAAAAGGTTAGAAGTCGTGTAGAGGACAAGCGCTATCAGGAGACTATTGTCGCGACTTTTTCTGATATACTTAAACGTTCGCGTGATTATCAGGATAAGAATATCAAATGAAAAAAGAACAATTTTATCCGCTAGGAATTTTTCTAGCTGCCATGGTGGGCGGACTTGTCCGCTATCTAGTTTCCACTTGGTTACCAGCCAGTCCAGATTTTCCTTGGAGCACTCTCTTTGTCAACTATCTGGGAATTTTCTGCTTGGTTTATCTTGTCAAGGGATATCTGGTCTATAAGGGGACTAGTAAGGGCTTGGTTTTAGCACTGGGTACAGGTTTTTGCGGAGGTTTAACAACCTTTTCTAGCCTGATGCTTGATGCTGTGAAACTGCTTGATACAGGGCGTTATCTGAGTTTGGTTCTGTATTTACTTTTGAGCATCGGTGGAGGCCTGCTCTTGGCTTACTATTTAGGGAGGAAGAAATGGTAATCATTTATCTTGCAATTGCTTGTGGCTGCGGAGCCTTAGTACGGTATTTCTTTTCCCGCTATAATCAAGCTTCTAAATTGTCACTCGGAACGCTTATAGCCAATCTTTTAGGGTGCTTTTTGATTGGCTTATTCTACAATCATGTGGAGTCTAAGGAAGTTTATGCTATTCTGGCAACAGGATTTTGTGGAGGTTTGACAACTTTTTCGACCTTGAATGACGAACTTCAAAGGTTGCTAAGTGATAAGAAGGTATTTTATTCTTACTTGACTTTGACCTACTTAGGTGGTTTAGTGGCGATTTTTTTAGGAATTCTGCTATAAATTTCTTTACTTTTTGGTGGAAATTTGGTAAACTGTATCTTGTGTGTAATGGACGCACAAAAATACAGTTTATCCGCTGAGGAAGATTCCTCAAGATTGACAAAGATAGGAGAATAAAATGAATCCATTAATCCAAAGCTTGACTGAAGGTCAACTTCGTACAGATATCCCATCATTCCGTCCTGGTGACACTGTTCGTGTACACGCGAAAGTTGTCGAAGGTAACCGTGAACGTATCCAGATTTTTGAAGGTGTTGTTATCGCACGTAAAGGTGCTGGCATCTCAGAAAACTACACAGTTCGTAAAATCTCTAACGGTGTAGGTGTTGAGCGTATCTTCCCAATCCACACTCCACGTGTTGAAAAAATCGAAGTTGTTCGTTACGGTAAAGTACGTCGTGCGAAATTGTACTACTTGCGTGCTCTTCAAGGTAAAGCAGCTCGTATCAAAGAAATCCGTCGTTAATTCGACTAAAAAACTCTGCTTTTTCAGCAGAGTTTTTATCTAGCTCCCTTAGTTCAATGGATATAACAACTCCCTCCTAAGGAGTAGTTGCAGGTTCGATTCCTGCAGGGGGCATTTTTAGAAATGTAAAGAAGCATAAAGAATATTCAAAGTGTTTGTTTATGGGCAATCATCACAATTTAGTTTTTTAAAATAGGTTAGTATTTTTGGAATCTTTGACCAAAGTGTGACCAAAATTTGACCAAAAGTCAATGAATATAGAATAAAGTAGATCAGGAAGCTGGTCTATTTTATTTTGTATTTACTGATATATAAAAAGTTGAATCGTCTTTCTAAAAGTGATACAATAGATATACAAGAAGAAAAGGAGAAATGCTATGTCACAAATTGCTGTAAGAGTAGATGATGAATTGAAAAAAGAAGCGACTGCAATTTTTAATGAGTTGGGGTTGGATATGTCAACTGCTGTGAAGTTATTTTTAAAACAGAGTGTGTTGACAAGAAGTATTCCTTTTGAAGTTAAACTTGATTCTGAGTAAGCTGAAATAAAAGTATGGCTATATATGATACAAAGGGGTTTAGTTATGGTTTATACAATAGATCAGATAAAGGAAAAAATTGTTCCTGTTGCTAAACAATATGATTTATCTAAAATTTATCTATTTGGCTCTTATGCTAGGGGTGAAGCTGATGGAAAAAGTGATGTTGATATTGCTTTGGAGTTAGAGGATGATTCTATATATTTTGATGTATATGGTAGACTTTTAACTATTTTTGATGGTAATATAGATATTCTATTGGTTAGTGATTTACTTTCTCCTAAAACGAATATTGGGAAGTTAGTTAAGAAAAATTTTTTGAATGATAGAGAGGTTATTTATGAGAAGTCAATCTCTTGAAACTGATATAGCATATTTGAAGGATATGATTTTATATCTTGATAAGGCTGTTGCTGTTTTGGATAAAGCAAGAAGATATAATTTACCTTTAGATGATGATACGGTAGTTGATTCTATTGCTATGAATTTAGGACAAGTAGGAGAACAGTTATCGTTAGGCAAATTGTCAGAGGAAGTAAAACAGAAGTATTCAGATAGGATAAATTGGATTCAGATAAAAGGTTTTAGAAATTTTATTTATCATAATTATTCCAACTTAAATTTTAAAATTGTAGAGGGTATATTGAAGAAATCTGTTCCCAAAACGAAAGAATCTTTATACTCGATTATAAGAGAATTAGAAGGTGAATTATAAAGTAGAAAATATTATTTTTTAGAAAGACAAACTATAAAGACGTATAGAAGATTTGCTAGAAATCGACAAATTTTGTTCCTCAAAAACGAATACTTTCATAAGAGAAATTCTTATTGATGAAGATTTAATATCTGTATTGGATGCATTGAAAGAGGAACAAGATAAGGTTCTTTATAATCGTGAAGAATTAAAGAAATATGATTTGGTCTTTTGTGATAGAAGGTATAAACTTTCTACAAATTATGGATTGAATAAATGCTTGAAAGTATTTTTATCCGAACTTGGGATAGGTAGTCAAACCATGATAGCAACAGCAGGAAGGCATATTTATGGTTCATATTTATTATCAAAAGGTGTTGATATATGGGCTGTTTCAAGATTACTAGGGCATAAAGATATAAAACAAATTATTCAAACTTACGGACATACTCTAAAAGAGGGTTATTGATAAAGAGTATGATTTAGTAAGAGAATGAATGTTAGTAAAAGGATAAAATAATTTTGACCAATTAAATAGGAAAAATAAGGACTTCCTGTATTAGAATGTCCTTATTTATATTATGGGATTAGACAAATGAGGTTAAGGTTCAGATCTATGAACTAAGAAAGTAAGTACAAAGCTTTAAACAGCTTTCGAAAAGATTTGGTGTGGATTTTTTGGGCTAAGGTTTGTGACAAGATGAATTGATTGTTATGAACTAGAGAGTGTAAAAAATGGGGAAAATCGTTATTATTCCTCTGAATTTGATATGTTGTAAATGATTATTTCTGGTCTATTAAATCTATCAATAGCAAAATCTAAACGTGAATAGTCTAACATCTATTACATTTAACATTAATAGTTTTATCAATCGCTTGAGTAAGAAAATTTCAAAAGAAGAAGAGATGGGGTTTCAAAAATAACCTATCTAGTCATTGTTTATATATAATTTGTATCTTTTTGTTTATTAATTTGTATTTAAAATTTAATCATGTTACAATTAAAATTGAAATCGAATAGAAAAGGAAAATGCAAACGTGGGCACACTTTTAGCAACAAGATTAAAAAATAGACGAAAAGAATTAAAAATGTCTCAGCGAGAATTGGCTGAGGGGATATGTAAACAGGGACAGATTAGTCGATTAGAGAATGGAGAATTTAATCCAGGAGCAGACTTTTTATATGCTCTGTCTAAGAAGTTAAAAGTTAGTATAGATTATTTTTTTAATGAGCAGATTGGAGAGGAGATTGATGAGCTATCAGAGTTTAAGAAGTTAGCCCAGACTTTTATCACAAATCGAAATTATGAATCTTTGAAATATATATATGAACTAGAGAGTGTAAAGGTACATCGCTTGTCTCTAGTAGATAAGTTTTATATGGAGTGGATAAAATCTCTTATAGATTTTTATTTCTATGGGCAACAAGAGGAGGCTGTGGCAAGATTGGAGAAGGTACTGTCTCAGTTAAATGTAACTGACCTAATCTACCTTCAAGTTTCAAATACTCTATTTAATTTTTATTATGATATTGAAGATTTAGAGAGTTTTAATGAAATTAGAGAAAAGTTAGAGTATCAAGTAAATCAACTCCAGTTAAACACAATCGAAGAATTAAACCTTTCTATTAAATTTAATTATAATGTTTGTCGCTATCTATGGTTGCAGAATAATACTGAAGAGGCTATTACTAAAATCACAGATACGATAAAGCAATGTAAGACGTATAGAACAACATATCTCTTGCCTGATTTGTATTTATTGATGGGAAATGTCAGTAAGAATTTTTCTTCTAAAGTTGTAGTAAAAGAGTACTTTGAAACGGCTTATTTCCTATATAAGCTTGAGGGAAATATGTCAATGGCTCTAAAAATTGAGCATTACATTACAGATCTAACAGAATAGTAAAGACGATGTTCAATTAAGCATCGTTTTTTTAATTTAGATAGATACAAATATGTATTTTAAAAAAATAAATAAAAAAATATTATCAAAATTCTTGACAGTATTATATTGAAGTGCTAAAATGAGTGCAAGAAAATATTAGGCTTTTTGTCTATAAAACATCTACAGAAACTTACTATAGACTGAGTGAATGTAAAGAGACTTCAGCCTTTGAAAAATTGAGAGGTAAAATTAATGAATGAATTAGAAGTTAGATTTGAACTCAACGATGAGAGAGATTATAATAATGCTATTTCATATTTAGAAAAATCTTATAAATTTAAGAGTGAAAATAAGCAAGTTGATGAATATTTTAAAATAAAAGGAAGAGAATTTGAAAATGATGAGGTAGGTAGCTTTATCTACAGAATTCGCCAAGAAGATGATAATAAAGCATGTGTTTTCACAAGAAAAGATACGATAAAACAAGGAATGTGGAGTGAAAGTGAAATAGAGTTAGAATCTGAAAAATTAGAATTTGTAAGAAATATCTTGCAAGATGGATTTTCAAATATTTTCACAATAAGTAAACATAGAAAGACTTATCATGACGCATTAGAAAATAAAACGATTAATCTAGATAAGATTGATGGTCTTGGATTTTATCTTGAGATAGAGATTTTAGGAGATTTTTCAAAAGAAGATTATAATAATTTTTATGATAAAATGTGCGGAGAGTTCTCGTTTTTAAATTCAAAAATAGAAACAAAGGGTTATGTCCAATTAATGAGAGAAAAAAAAGGACGTAATTGAAATTATCAAATAGTCTTGTTGGAATTGTTTACTCAATTGCTGGATTTGGAAGTTTGATAGCAGTTCCTTTCTTTCTACTTTTTTGAATAATAAGGATGCCTTTATCTTGATTTTAGAGTATCTGGTGAGGATGTATATTTCATTTAGTTAGTAACTATGTATGGTTTAAGTGAAAATAGTGCGGTACCAACTCTTGCAAAGAGGTTTGGAATAAGTCTTACCGATTTAATAAAAAGTGATATTCATCGTGGTTTAACTAGAAAGAAGGGACATTTTGGATATTAACAAGAAAACGTTTTATACAATAACTTTTGGTGAATTTATATCAAATATTGGAGATAGATTTCAGAAAATTGCTTTTCCAATCTTAATTTACCAAGAATTTCATTCGTCTTTTGCAATGGGAGGAATGGTGATTATTGAATTGCTACCTCAATTCTTCTTGGGATTTGTTATGGGTTACTTATTAGATAATTTCAATAAGAAAAAAATACTATTATGGTCTACATTAATACCGGCATTATTATGTAGTGTAATACCGATATTATCTAAATATTCAGTTTCTATATTTTTTTACTATGTTATTGCATTTTTGATACCTTTATTTTCGACACTTTTTCAAACAGGATTCTCAGTCATTACTCCTGCCTTATTTGAGAAGGAAGAATTGCAAAAATATAATTCTCAGTTTCAAGGTGTCCGAACTATTTCAAAATTAATTTCTCCAGCTATAGCAGGGGTGCTAATGTTAAAGTTTAATATTAATAGCATTTTTTTTATTAATAGTGCTACTTTCTTGTTATTATTTCTTTCAATACTAATTTCATATATTCCAGAACAAGAACACAAGGAGAATGGTAATGATGATATAAAAGAAATTTTTGTAGGTTTTAAAGAGAACTTTACAAATATTAGGTTGAGGATTTCTTTACTCTTTACTATTGTTGTGAATATCGCTATGCTAGGCTTCAATGCAACGATTATTTATTATTTACAGGATCAATTAAAATTATCAAATAGTCTTGTTGGGATTGTTTACTCAATTGCTGGATTTGGTAGTTTGATAGCAGTAACTCTTCTTTCTACTTTTTTGAATAAGAAGGATACCTTTATCTTAATGAACATATCAATGGCAACCATCCCACTTGTCATTATGGCGAGTGGAATAGTAGAAAATTGGATATTTTTTGGAATTTGTTATTCAATTTTGAGTGGACTAATTACAATAGCTTCTGTCTCGATTACAACAATACAGCAACAAGAAAGTACTGAGTATAATATTGGAAAGATACTTTCTAGTTCTTTTGTAATAGCTACCATTTTTGCTCCTTTTGGAGGGATTCTGGCTGCTTATTTTAATTGGCTTTTAAACCCGAGATTAAGTCTAGTTATTTTGGGATTACTAAGTAGTTTATTGGTTATTCTTATAAAGAGTTATGAAAAAAAGCTAACTAAGAAAAGAACTGCAATATTTATAAAGGAAGATTAGTGGATTAATTATCATTAGAAAAAATAATATTAATTCGTAGTAAAATAAAAAAATGAAAAAGGTTTTACATAATGTACTACCTTTTTCAAATTTAATAATTATTTAGGGGATAGAACTAGAGACAAAAAATACTGATTCTTAAACTGCAGCCCAAAAGTAAGATTTTTTCTGTCTAACTTTTGGGGGCAGTGCAGTATCTCTAACTTCTGGAGTGCTTTTTCTATATTCAAATTATTTTACAGTGCCCACGTACGGATGGCATGGGCAACGCCAGATTCATCATTTGTTTTAGTGATGTATTTGGCGATTTTTTTGATTTCTGGATTTCCATTTTCCATGACAACTGGGTTGCCAACGACTTCCAGCATGGCACGGTCATTTTCTTCGTCACCAATAGCCATGGTTTCATCTTTGGTCAATCCTAGTTTTTCAGCTAAGTGAGTGATGGCTGAACCCTTATCTACATTCTTTTTAAGGAGTTCGAGGTAGAAAGGAGCGGATTTGTTGATGGAGTAGCGTTCGTAAAATTCGACTGGAATTTTTTCAATGGCAGCATCGAGGATTTCTGGTTCATCGATGAACATACATTTGACAATTTCCTTGTTAGCCATTTCTTCAGGGGTGCGGTAAAAGATAGGCATGCTGACGAGGGTTGATTCGTGCACTGTGTATTTTCCGATATTGCGATTGGCAGTGTAGATGCCGTCCTTGGTAATAGCGTGCATGTGGATACCGAGCTTACGACTGAGGAATTCCATATCCAGATAATCCTCATAGGTCAAGGATTCGCTGATAATCTCATGTCCTGTAGCAGTTTCTTGGACAAGGGCACCATTGAAGGTCACAACATAGTCACCCTCGTCTCTCAACTGCAAGTCGTCTAGAAGTTTGGCAACACCTGCGATAGGGCGGCCAGTTGCAATCACGACTTTGACACCAGCTTCTTTGGCATCTTGGATGGCAGAAAAGACTTGAGGAGTGATTTCCTTTTGGCTATTGACTAGGGTTCCGTCGATATCGACGGCGATTAGTTTAATACTCATAAATTTCCTCTTCTAGTTTTTATTTGGGGTAAAATGGTCGTTCTCAATCAAGTGTAAAAATTGCTGGGTAATACTTGCAAAGATGCTGTTTTGGTCCAACATTTCTTTTGGGAAATAGAAACGATTATCTCCGTGGCGACTGCCAGCAAGGGATTGGACGATAGGAGACAGGCTAGAGAGTTCGGCCAGTTCTCCATTTTTTTGTAAAATCTCAATCTGTGTTCGTGGATTTTCAGATTCGGGACGATAGATATCATAAGGGAGGTCAAAGTTCTTATGAATGGCAGTATAGTAGTCGGGATCAAAGCCAATGTCCTCAACCAATTTTCTCATGCTAGCGAGCTGGTCTTGATCTTCTTGTGAAAAGGTAATGGATTTAAAGACCTTACGGTTGACAAAGCGTTGCGACAGGTCTGCAAGAATCTTGTCAGGACTGGTCATCCAGAGCTGGAAGTAGGTATTCATCACACCATCATCCAGAGCCAGATAGTCAGACAAGGTCACATTTTTTTCAAAGAAAGGCAGGAGGTGTGGAGAAGTTCGTGCAAAGAAGTCTTTGTCCTTAGGGTAGAGTTCCTTGGCACGCTTGAGAAGATTCTGTAGGAGAACTTCCATGGCGCGTGTTGCAGGGTGGAAATAAACCTGCATATACATCTGGTAACGACTGAGGACGTAGTCTTCGATGGCGTGCATGCCATTGCGCTGAAAGGCAATCCCATTTTCGATAGGACGAATGACTCGGAGAATGCGAGTCAGGTCAAATTCTCCATAGGAAGCACCTGTAAAATAGGAGTCGCGCAAGAGATAGTCCATGCGGTCTGCATCAATCTGACTAGAAATGAGTTGTACGACCTGCTTGTTAGGGTAGGTATGGTCTATGACACTGGCAACTTTTTCTGGAAAGTCTGGCGCTACTTGTAGCAGGACTTGGTGAATCTCTGTCTCAGGACTTTGGATAATCTCCTGAGTAATGGCTTCATGGTCTGTATCAAAGAGATGTTCAAAAGTATGCGAGTAGGCACCATGCCCAAGGTCATGTAGGAGAGCAGCGGTCATGGTCAAGAGAGACTCAGCAGGATTCCATTCTTCAGGATATTTTTCTTCAAAAATCTCTGTGATACGTCGTGCAATCTCATAGACTCCCAGACAGTGAGAGAAGCGACTATGCTCTCCACCGTGGAAGGTATAACTGGACGTTCCCAGTTGCTTGATACGGCGCAAGCGTTGAAATTCTTTTGTATTGATCAAGTCATAGATGATTTGATTATTGACATGGATGTAGTTGTGAACTGGGTCACGGAATACTTTTTCGTTCATATGACCATTATAGCAAAATCCTGCTCTTTTTGGTAAAATAGTAGGACAAGAGAGAAGAAAGAGGACTTGATGTGAAGATTCGGATGCGAAATACGATTCAGTTTGATGAGCAGTTGGAAGTGATTGACCAGCTTTATGACGTTGAAGTGCATGAGAAGGGAGATTATCGCTATTTGCTTTTCTACAATGAGGAAAAGGAAAAAGTAGTGATTAAATTTCATGGTCAAGAACTGGTGATGAGCCGATTTTCCAATCCCAAGACCATTATGCGCTTTCTAAAGGATAGCGATAGTTTAGCCTATATCCCCACACCCATGGGCATGCAGGAGTTTATTATCCAAACGAATCGCTACCAAGTGGATGGACAAAAGATTTATTTAGACTATCAACTACAAAACCAAGAGGGACATCCCTTTGCCAGCTATCAATTGGAAATTACTTGGGGCTAGTCTCTTATATTTCTCAAATTTAGCTAGCTATCTTCTTGTATTGACTTCCTAGTGTGGTAGATTAGGCTATTTTTTGGTATAATAAAAGTTATGGAAATTGAAAAAACCAATCGTATGAATGCGCTCTTTGAATTTTATGCAGCGCTTTTGACAGACAAGCAAATGAATTATATCGAGCTCTACTACGCTGATGATTACAGCCTTGCTGAGATTGCTGAAGAGTTTGGTGTCAGTCGTCAGGCTGTCTATGATAATATCAAGCGGACAGAAAAGATTCTGGAAGATTATGAGATGAAATTGCACATGTACTCGGACTACATTGTCCGCAGTCAGATTTTTGACCAGATCTTGGAGCGCTATCCCAAAGATGACTTTCTGCAGGAGCAGATAGAAATTTTAACAAGTATTGATAATAGAGAATAAGAGGAAGAAAAATGGCATTTGAAAGTTTAACAGAACGTTTGCAGAACGTCTTTAAAAATCTACGTAAAAAAGGAAAAATCTCTGAGGCTGATGTCCAAGAAGCAACCAAAGAAATTCGCTTGGCCTTGCTTGAGGCCGACGTTGCCTTGCCTGTTGTAAAGGACTTTATCAAGAAAGTTCGTGAGCGTGCAGTCGGGCATGAGGTCATTGATACCCTTAATCCTGCGCAACAGATTATTAAAATCGTTGATGAAGAACTGACAGCTGTTTTAGGTTCTGATACAGCAGAGATTATCAAGTCACCTAAGATTCCTACAATCATCATGATGGTTGGTTTACAGGGGGCTGGTAAAACAACTTTTGCTGGTAAATTGGCTAACAAACTTAAGAAAGAAGAAAATGCCCGTCCTTTGATGATTGCGGCGGATATTTATCGTCCAGCTGCCATTGACCAGCTTAAGACCTTGGGGCAACAAATTGATGTACCAGTTTTTGCACTTGGGACAGAAGTTCCAGCTGTGGAGATTGTACGTCAAGGTTTAGAACAAGCCCAAGCTAATCACAATGATTATGTCTTGATTGATACGGCAGGTCGTTTGCAGATTGATGAGCTTTTGATGAATGAGCTTCGCGATGTGAAAGCCTTGGCTCAGCCAAATGAAATCCTGCTTGTCGTTGATGCCATGATTGGTCAAGAAGCGGCCAATGTTGCGCGTGAGTTTAATGCTCAGTTAGAAGTAACTGGGGTGATCCTTACTAAGATTGATGGGGATACTCGTGGTGGTGCGGCTCTATCTGTTCGTCACATTACTGGAAAACCAATCAAGTTCACTGGTACAGGTGAAAAGATTACGGACATTGAGACCTTCCACCCAGACCGTATGTCTAGCCGTATCCTTGGTATGGGGGATATGCTTACTTTGATTGAGAAAGCTTCTCAAGAATACGATGAGCAAAAAGCCCTTGAAATGGCTGAGAAGATGCGTGAAAACACCTTTGATTTCAATGATTTCATCGATCAGTTGGATCAGGTGCAAAACATGGGGCCAATGGAAGACTTGCTCAAGATGATTCCAGGTATGGCAAACAATCCAGCCCTTCAAAACATGAAGGTGGATGAGCGCCAGATTGCGCGCAAGCGCGCTATTGTGTCTTCCATGACACCTGAAGAGCGTGAAAATCCAGATTTATTAAATCCAAGCCGTCGCCGTCGTATCGCTGCAGGTTCTGGAAATACATTTGTCGAAGTCAATAAATTCATCAAAGACTTTAACCAAGCTAAACAGCTCATGCAGGGTGTCATGTCTGGAGATATGAACAAGATGATGAAGCAAATGGGAATCAATCCAAACAACCTTCCTAAAAATATGCCAAATATGGGAGGAATGGATATGTCTGCCCTTGAAGGAATGATGGGACAAGGCGGTATGCCTGACCTGTCAGCTCTCGGAGGAGCAGGAATGCCAGATATGAGCCAGATGTTTGGTGGCGGACTCAAAGGTAAAATTGGTGAATTTGCCATGAAACAGTCCATGAAACGCATGGCGAATAAAATGAAAAAAGCGAAGAAGAAACGCAAGTAAGGCAAGAGATTGATCCAAATAAAGCAAATATTATAACCAAACGCATAGTATCATGGTTTATGAATACCTGATATTATGCGCTTTTTGATTTTAACAATTTTGTTAAGACACTTTTATTATGGTATACGAAAAGTCCACTCAGTTGTCTGAGCGGACTTTTTGTGTCAAGACGTTTAGTCTTTATTTTCGTATGGCAAGATCAAGTTCAAGATGATTCCTGTCATGGCTGATAGGGCAGTACCTGAAAGTGTTACTGGACCAAGTTTAAGGATAGCTCCTCCAAGTCCAAGGACCAACATAGCACTAGCAATGATGAGATTACGCATTTGAGCGAAATCAACACGTTCTTTAATCAAGACCTTCAAACCGTTGCTGGCGATAACTCCATAGAGAAGGATTGACATACCACCAAGAACAGCGTTTGGAATAGTTGAAATCAAGGCAGTGAATTTACCAAGGAAGCTAAGGGCAATTGCGATGAAGGCAGCGTTACGGATAACTGAGACAGAAGCGATACGAGTCATACCGATAACCCCTGTATTTTCTCCGTAAGTTGTATTGGCTGGTCCACCAAGGAAGGCAGAAACAGAAGTTGCGATACCGTCACCAAGAAGAGTACGGTGAAGACCTGGTTCTTTCAAGAATTGACGGCCACAGATTTGACCCAAAACAGTATGGTCTCCGATATGTTCAGAAATTGTTACGATAGCGATTGGCAAGATAGCGATGGTTTCTGGACCAAAGTAAAGACTGTACTCTTTAAAGGTACCACCAGTACTAAATGGTAAGTAGAAACCAGGAATTTCAAACCAGTCAGCTTTAAGAACTGGTGTAAAGTCAACTAGCCCAAGAGCTAGAGCGAAGAGGTAACCACCGATAATGGCAAAGAGGAACGGAATGATTCGTAGGAAGCCTTTTCCTTTAGTATTGATAAAGGCAGCAATCAAGAAAGTAACAACCGCTACAAGAGCATTTTTCCAATTTCCGTCCGCTACAAGACCAGCGTTAGTAACAGCTGAACCTGCAAGTCCAAGACCGATAACGATGATCATAGGACCGATAATGATTGGTGGCAAGAGTTTATCAATCCATTTTGTACCTGCAAAACGAACACCAGCAGCAACAAGGACATAGATAAAACCTGTAAGGATAACCCCTGTTTGTGCAGCTGATACATCCCCTCCTAATTCCTTCATAGCTAGGGACATAGCTGTGATAAAGGCGAATGATGATCCTAGATAAACTGGAACTCTAAAACCAGTTGAGATCATGTAGATGAGTGTTCCAACACCTGAAGCAAAAAGGGCAACAGATACAGGCATTCCCAAAATCAATGGTACCAAGATGGTCGCACCAAACATGGCGAAAACGTGTTGGAAGCTAAGGAGAATTCCTTTTCCAGCTGAAGGACGTTGGTCAACGTCTAGTAACAAATCAACAGTTGATTCTTGTTTCATATAAACCTCACTTTTGGGCATCAAAAAAGAGCCCATTATTTTACAGCAATAGGCCCTCAGAGTAAGACTTCTTTAAAATTTAGACTTTAAAGAGTTTCAAGTATTTCTGCGTCTTCGTCACCTCACGGGATGACATTAAAAACCTTTGCTTGTGATAGTATAGCAAAAATTACAAACTTTGTAAATATTTTTTTACTAAAAAGATTAAAGCGGGCGTTTGTTTGGCATGCCAGCCTTACGTGGATATTTATTTGGTGTTTCCTTTTTCTTTTCTACTACTGTGATGTAACGCGGATCTCCATTCGGTAGGGCGTAGCTGAGATTGTCTTCGACCTTACTAAAAAGGAGGTTGAGGGCATTTTTGGCTTCTAACAACTCCTCAGGGGCATTGCTGGCCTTGAGTGCCAATAGTTTGCCACCAACTTTAAGGTAAGGAATGGTCAATTCAGATAGGACCTGCATGCGGGCAACCGCACGAGCCGTTACAAAATCATATTGAGCACGGAAGTTCTTGTCTTGGGCAAAGTCTTCTGCACGCCCATGGTAAAAATGTACACCATCCAAATCCAGTTCTTGAGCCAAAAGCTGGAGGAAGTTGATGCGCTTGTTAAGTGAATCAATGATGGTCACATCAAGCTGAGGATAGAGGATTTTCATTGGTAGACTAGGAAATCCTGCACCAGCTCCAATATCAAGAAGTTTGATAGTTTCATTGGGAATCAAGCCTTGCAGAATAGGTGCAATCGAATCGTAAAAATGTTTGAGATAAACTTCTTCTTTATCTGTAATGGCTGTCAAATTAATCTTCTCATTCCACTCGACCAAGAGTTCAAAATAACGTTCAAATTGTTTTTTTTGCTGGTCCGAAAGTGGAAGATTTTGCTCGGCAAGCAAGTTGTAAAATATTTCTGGTTTCATAGTGTTTTCCTTCTTTAGTATCATCTTATTTTACCACAATCATTAAAAATTTGATATACTGGTACTAATCTAAAAGTAGAAAGGACTTATATCATGACTTGGATTATTCTTGGAGTTTTGGCTCTTGTTGTTATTTTTGTGATTGTTAGCTATAACGGTTTGGTTAAAAATCGTATGCAAACAAAGGAGGCTTGGAGCCAAATTGATGTTCAGTTGAAACGTCGAAACGACCTCTTGCCAAACTTGATTGAAACTGTAAAAGGTTATGCAAAATATGAAGGTTCTACCCTTGAAAAGGTGGCAGAACTACGTAACCAAGTGGCAGCAGCGACTTCACCAGCAGAAGCTATGAAAGCTAGTGATGCCCTTACTCGTCAGGTTTCAGGCATTTTTGCAGTTGCAGAAAGCTATCCAGATTTGAAAGCTAGTGCTAACTTTGTTAAATTGCAAGAGGAGTTGACTAATACAGAAAATAAAATTTCTTACTCTCGTCAACTTTACAACAGTGTTGTTAGCAACTACAATGTAAAATTGGAAACTTTCCCAAGCAATATGATTGCTGGAATGTTTGGATTTAAAGCAGCAGATTTTCTTCAAACACCAGAAGAGGAAAAGGCAGTTCCTAAAGTTGATTTTAGCGGTTTAGGTGACTAAGATGTTGTTTGATCAAATTGCAAGCAATAAACGAAGAACCTGGATTTTGTTGCTGGTATTTTTCCTACTCTTAGCTCTGGTTGGCTATGCAGTTGGTTACCTCTTTATGCGGTCTGGGCTTGGCGGTTTGGTTATTGCACTGATTATCGGATTTATCTATGCCATGTCTATGATTTTTCAATCAACAGAGATTGTCATGTCCATGAATGGCGCGCGTGAAGTTGATGAGCAAATGGCACCAGACCTTTACCATGTAGTGGAAGATATGGCTATGGTTGCTCAGATTCCCATGCCACGTGTTTTCATCATTGATGATCCAGCCTTAAATGCCTTTGCGACAGGTTCTAATCCTCAAAATGCGGCAGTTGCTGCGACTTCAGGCCTTCTAGCTATCATGAATCGTGAGGAGCTAGAAGCTGTTATGGGGCATGAGGTTAGTCACATTCGTAATTACGATATCCGTATTTCGACGATTGCTGTTGCCCTTGCTAGTGCTATCACTATGCTTTCTAGTATGGCAGGTCGCATGATGTGGTGGGGTGGCGCAGATCGCAGACGAAGTGATGATGATCGAGATGGAAATGGTTTAGAAATCATTATGCTAGTGGTTTCTTTACTAGCTATTGTACTGGCCCCTCTCGCTGCAACCTTGGTGCAACTAGCTATTTCTCGCCAGAGGGAATTCCTAGCTGATGCTTCCAGTGTCGAGTTGACGCGCAATCCTCAAGGAATGATTAATGCCCTACGTAAGCTGGATAATAGCGAGCCGATGCATCACCACGTTGATGATGCCAGCAGCGCACTTTATATCAATGATCCCAAGAAAGGTGGAGGGTTCCAAAAACTTTTTTATACTCACCCACCTATCTCAGAACGGATCGAACGTTTAAAACATATGTAAAAAGAATCCAGAGGTCGTCTCTGGATTTTTGCTATGTTGCAAATTTATAAATCTTCTAAATTAATTACCTCCAGACCATGTTCTGTTAAGCGATAGATGATTGAACAGACCTCTTTTAAGAAACGACGGTCATGCGAAACAGTGACGAGACCGCCTGGATAAGTGGCAAAGAGTTTTCTGATTTCGGGTTGAGAAGTTGGAGAAAAGTTTCGTGTGGGTTCATCCAGAAGGAGAAAGTTTGGTTTGCGCAGGACTAAATCCAAAAGCAGGAGTTTACCCTGTTGTCCGCCAGATAAGGAGCGAATTTGATGCTGCATTTCTGGATAACTGAAATTGAGACTGGCTAGGTGAGATTGGATTTTCTGTAGTTCCTCTTTTTCTCCAGTTTTGCTAAGGTAGGCTATTGGTGATAAATCCAATTGCAGTTTCTTGTGATAATCTTGTGGCATAACACCAAGAGAAACCTCTCTTTTATCATTAAGAAGTTGCTGTAACTTGGCTAACAGAGTTGATTTTCCAATACTATTTGGGCCTATGATACCGATTTTTTCTTGACCACGGACAGTTAGTTGTAGTCCCTGAGACAAAATTCGCTCGCCAATGGACAAATTTTCTTTTTCCAGTTGGATTAAGACTTTAGAAACTGGTAATGGTTGGATATCTGAGAAGAAAAGTTGGATTTGTTCCTCTTCAAGTGGCTTTTGGGTCATGGACTGAGCTGCCCTTTCGTAGCGTTTTTCTTGTGAGAGGACAGTTTTCATTTTTTTAGCCAATAGACGACCGGCAGTACTGTCTTTGGTAGCTCGAAGGGCAGTTTCTACATTTTGCTTGACTCGGCGATGTTTTTCCATGGTTTTGTCATAGGCTCTCTGGTCGTTGGCAGCTTGCTGATTTTGTCTGGCAAAATGAGCCTTTCTCTGCTCACTATAGCGATCATAGTCTAAATGCTCTACTAGCGTTTCAGCTTCTTTTCGGTGCTTGACCAGTCGCAAGTGGACAATAGTGTCTGCCGTTTGAGAAAGAAAGTCTTCATCATGGGAAATGAAAATAACAGTTTGCCTAATCTTGCGAATCTGACCTTTTAGCCAATCAACCGTCTCAAGGTCTAGGTCATTTGAAGGTTCATCTAAAAATAGAATCTCAAAAGGTTTTGCTAACTCGTGAATGAGCTGAATTTTCAAAGCTTCGCCCCCTGATAGACTGCCAATTTCTTGGTCGCTAGCAAAACGGTCGCTATCAAAGTGCAACTCCTCCGCCAAACGATAAAGAATACTGTAGTCTAAATCAGCAGAATCCAAAAAGAAGTAGTCGTGTAAACTTCTCTTTTTCAGGTCCTCTGGGAGTTTTTGAGGAATGTAGGCCAGAGACTGATGGTCAGACTGGATCTCTCCCTTTATAGTGAAATCAGGTAAATCTTCCTCCATTAAAGTTTTAAGCAAGGTTGATTTACCATTTCCCTCTTCGCCAATAATAGCTACCTTTTCCCCGTCTTGGATGGTCATGTTTAGGTCAGATACAAGGTCTCGTAAATCTTTGTTTTGAGTGATAGTTAGATGATTGATGTTTATCATATGATTGCCCTTTCTAGAATGTCAATAATGCATAATAAAAAGCTCTACTTTATCTAGTAGAGCCAAAGTTCATGTCAAAAAAACTCTATTAAAATGCCAGAAAAAGAGCATAAAAGAGCACACAAAAAGAGACAAAAACAAGATATACTAAATAAAGTTTCTTTATTTGATAGACTTAGTTGTTCATGTCTCCCTTACCTCCGAGTATTGATACCTCTATCCTATACCTTTCAGGAAATTTTGTCAACAGAAAGCTGGAAATTCCAAGCTCTAAAATCCAAAAACAGGTCCATAGAGAGTTAGTACGTGTTTGACATGCTCGTAATGGAACTTGTCATAGTTGCGCCAAGCGGTACGTGCTTGATCGTTGAGTTTTAGGCTACCTAATCCAATCAGAAGACTGGTGCGTTGGTAAAATTTCTCAAGGTCGATTAAGATACTGTTGTTCAACTTTTCCGCTTTTTTGAGCTCTTGCAGAGTAGTATTTAGCAGCTCTTGTAGTCGAATATCATCTGCCGTACCCTGTTTGCAGCTTTGGAAACTTTTATTTAACTCGGATAGGAGTTGGGTTGCATTAGTAATGAGTTCTTTGTCTTCCATGTGAGCATCCTCCTTGCTCTGATGTATTATTGCCTATAGTATAGCACTAAAAAACAAAAATGTCATAGTAAACATGTTAAAAAATCGAATTTTAATTATAAAGTTTGGTGGGCTGATTTGTAGGCTTTTCATGGTATAATCAAGAGAGTAAATCTTTATGGAGGAAGTATGAAATTAAATATTCAAGAGATTCGAAAGCAGTCTGAAGGCTTGCATTTTGAACAAACGTTAGACCTAGCCGCAGACCTGCGTGCACGTAATCAAGAAATTTTAGATGTAAAAGATATCCTTGCAGTTGGAAAAGTACAGTACGAAGACCGTATGTATTTCTTAGATTATCAACTATCTTATACCATTGTTCTTGCTTCAAGTCGCAGTATGGAGCCAGTTGAGTTAGCTGAATCTTATCCAGTCACAGAAGTTTTCATGGAAGGGGCAACTAATCAGCTAGATCAAGAAGTTTTAGACGATGATTTGGTCCTGCCTATCGAAAATGGAGAACTTGATCTTGCTGAGAGCGTGTCAGATAATATCTTGCTTAATATTCCTATCAAGGTCTTAACTGCTGAAGAAGAGGCTGGTCAAGGATTTGTTTCAGGAAATGATTGGCAAATCATGACTGAGGAAGAATACCAGGCTCAACAAGCAGTTAAGAAAGAAGAAAACAGTCCTTTTGCTGGCTTACAAGGACTATTTGATGGAGACGAATAATGGTCTTGTCAAAAAAACGAGCACGAAAGGTGCTAGAAGAAATCATTGCTCTTTTTCCAGATGCCAAGCCCAGTCTTGATTTTACCAATCATTTTGAACTACTGGTTGCGGTCATGTTGTCAGCCCAGACGACAGATGCAGCGGTAAATAAGGCAACGCCAGGTCTCTTTGCTGCCTTTCCAACGCCACAAGCCATGTCTGTGGCAACTGAGAGTGAAATTGCTTCACACATTTCTCGTCTGGGACTGTATCGGAATAAGGCTAAATTCCTAAAAAAATGTGCCCAACAGTTACTAGACGATTTTGATGGTCAAGTTCCTCAGACACGTGAGGAATTAGAGAGTTTGGCAGGTGTTGGTCGCAAGACAGCCAATGTTGTCATGAGTGTGGGGTTTGGAATTCCAGCCTTTGCAGTCGATACTCATGTGGAGCGTATTTGTAAGCACCACGATATCGTCAAAAAATCAGCGACACCGCTTGAGGTGGAAAAGCGGGTCATGGATATCTTGCCACCGGAGCAGTGGTTGGCAGCCCATCAGGCCATGATTTATTTTGGAAGAGCTATCTGTCATCCTAAAAATCCAGAGTGTGACCAGTACCCACAATTATATGATTTTAGCAATTTGTAAGCTGGAACATCGAAAGTTTTTACTTGATTTTAAGCATGCTTTGTGCTATAGTAATTGATAACTAAATATTCCTTTAAACCTGTCCCGTGAGGCAGGCAAGGAGCGCGATAAAGTAGAAGGGTGAAGTCTATACTGTTTCCAGTAGGGCTCGCTTGGCTATACATTTCAAGTCTCCTTGTTTAAGGAGACTTTTCTTTTTGGAGGTTTGTCATGAAGACAAAAGAAGTTGTAGACGAATTGACCGTCAAACGAGCGATTACACGTATTACTTATGAGATTATCGAACGCAACAAAGATTTGAATAAGATCGTTTTAGCTGGTATTAAAACTCGTGGTGTCTTTATCGCCCACCGTATCCAAGAACGTTTGGAGCAGCTAGAAAATCTTTCAGTTCCTGTTGTAGAATTGGATACCAAACCTTTCCGTGATGATGTTAAAAGTGGAGAAGATACTTCTTTGATTTCTGTTGATGTGACAGGCCGTGAAGTTATCTTGGTGGATGATGTGCTTTATACAGGTCGTACCATCCGAGCTGCTATTGACAATATTGTAGGTCATGGTCGTCCTGCGCGCGTGAGTTTAGCAGTTTTAGTCGATCGTGGACATAGAGAATTGCCAATCCGTCCAGATTACGTTGGAAAAAATATCCCAACCAGTCGTTCTGAAGAAATCATCGTAGAGATGGCAGAACTTGATGGCCAAGACAGAGTTCTGATTACTGAAGAAGCTTAGAAAGCTAAAGGAGTAGCCATGTCAGAAAATCAACAAGCATTGAACCATGTGGTGTCCATGGAAGACCTCACTGTCGATCAAGTCATGAAATTAATCAAGCGAGGAATTGAGTTTAAAAACGGAGCTCAGCTTCCCTATGAAAACCACCCGATTGTTTCCAATCTTTTCTTTGAGGATTCTACACGGACGCATAAGTCCTTTGAAGTGGCAGAGATTAAACTGGGGCTGGAGCGACTGGACTTTGATGTCAAGACTAGTTCGGTCAATAAGGGTGAGACACTTTATGATACTATCCTGACTCTGTCTGCCTTAGGAGTGGATGTCTGTGTGATTCGCCACCCAGAGGTTGACTACTACAGAGAGTTGATTGCAAGTCCGACGATTACGACTTCCATTATCAATGGTGGAGACGGTTCGGGTCAACATCCTAGTCAGAGCTTGCTTGATTTGATGACTATTTATGAGGAATTTGGTCACTTTGAGGGGCTCAAGGTTGCTATTGCAGGTGACTTGGACCACTCACGCGTTGCCAAATCCAATATGCAGATTTTGAAACGCTTGGGAGCTGAACTTTTCTTTGCAGGACCTGAGGAATGGAGAAGTCAAGAGTTTGCGGACTATGGACAGTTTGTAACCATTGATGAAATCATTGATCGGGTGGATGTCATGATGTTTCTCCGTGTGCAACATGAACGTCATGATAGTGGTGCTGTCTTTTCAAAAGAAGACTACCATGTCCAACATGGTTTGACACAAGAACGTTATGATCGATTAAAAGAAACAGCAATCCTCATGCACCCAGCTCCAGTCAATCGTGATGTGGAAATCGCAGATCACTTGGTTGAAGCACCAAAATCACGGATTGTCCAACAAATGACTAATGGTGTCTTTGTTCGAATGGCAATCTTAGAATCCGTACTGGCGAGTAGAAACGCCAACTAAAACACAAGACGTTAAAAGACGCCAGTGAGCGTCCACGAGAGGTGAAAATATGACAAAAAGACTTCTAGTATTAGAAGATGGCACAGTTTTTGAAGGTAAGGCCTTCGGTGCAGATATTGATGTAACAGGCGAAATCGTCTTTAATACAGGCATGACCGGCTACCAAGAATCCATTACAGACCAGTCTTATAATGGACAAATCTTGACCTTTACTTATCCTTTGGTAGGAAATTATGGAATTAACCGTGATGATTACGAATCCATTATTCCAACTTGTAAGGGAGTCGTTGTTTTCGAAGAAGCACGTAGAGCAAGCAACTGGCGAAATCAAATGACGCTGGATGAATTTTTGAAAGCCAAGAAAATTCCAGGTATTTCAGGAATTGATACGCGTGCTCTGACAAAAATTATCCGTAAGCATGGGACCATGCGTGCAACCTTAACCCATGTTGGGGACAGTATGGACCATGTGACGGACCAGCTCCAAGCAACAGTCTTGCCGACAGATAATATCAAGCAGGTTTCTACTAAAACTTCCTATCCAGCTCCAGGAGTTGGTTTGAGCGTGGTGCTAGTGGACTTTGGTCTCAAACACTCAATCCTACGTGAACTTTCTAAGCGTAACTGTAACGTGACGGTTGTTCCTTATTCAACAACGGCGGAAGAAATTCTCCATCTCAATCCTGACGGAGTTATGTTGTCAAACGGTCCAGGTAACCCAGAAGATGTTCCACAAGCACTGGACATGATTCGTGGTGTGCAAGGAAAAATTCCAATCTTTGGTATTTGTATGGGGCATCAACTCTTTGCAATGGCAAACGGGGCTAAGACTTACAAGATGAAGTTTGGTCACCGTGGATTCAACCATGCGGTACGTGAAATTGCTACAGGACGTGTGGATTTTACAAGTCAAAACCATGGTTATGCAGTTAGTCGTGAGGATTTGCCAGAGCATTTGATTATCACCCATGAAGAAATCAATGACAAGTCAGTTGAAGGTGTGCGTCACAGATATCAACCTGCTTTCTCTGTTCAATACCACCCAGACGCAGCCCCTGGTCCACACGACGCAAGTTACCTATTTGACGAGTTTATCGAGATGATGGAAGCTTTTAAACAATCAAACTAAGAACGAGTAAAAACTCGTCGGAGAATTTATGTAACTGAACACGGACGGAAAGCTCGGAATTTAGAGAAACCAACTTGGATTGTCAATCCTTCCTTGGTTTCCTAACATTCAATCGCTTTCTATTCGTCCTTTGTATCTTATTTAATGTCGCTCTGTGAGGCGACGAATAGAAAGGCAGGTCGTTTCTTTTAGTCGCTATCAGGCGAACTAAAAACTCCCTGCACTAGATTTTTTATCGAAAATGATCGTTTCGCTAAAAAATCGTCGGAGAATTTATTTAATGTCGCCCTGTGAGGCGACGAATAGAAAGGAGAAGGGTGGTCCGTATTTGCTGAACTGAATACGGACTACGGACGGTGCTAAAAAGATAGTTATTCCTAGAACTGATAGTTCTGCGTCATAACTCCTATTTTAGCTTTGTCCGCTTGACGCCCTTAATATCTTATAAATGCCTAAACGTACTGATATTCAAAAAATTATGGTGATTGGTTCTGGTCCGATTATTATTGGTCAGGCTGCTGAGTTTGACTATGCTGGGACCCAGGCTTGCTTGTCGTTGAAAGAGGAAGGTTATGAGGTTGTTTTGGTTAACTCAAACCCTGCAACTATCATGACTGACAAGGAAATTGCTGACAAGGTTTACATCGAACCGATTACACTTGAGTTTGTGACGCGTATTCTACGTAAGGAGCGTCCAGATGCCTTGCTCCCAACACTCGGTGGTCAGACAGGTCTTAATATGGCCATGGAATTATCTAAAAATGGTATCCTAGATGAGCTTGGTGTTGAACTTCTAGGTACCAAATTATCTGCCATTGACCAAGCGGAGGATCGTGACCTCTTTAAACAATTGATGGAAGAATTGGAACAACCCATTCCAGAGTCTGAAATTGTCAACACAGTAGAAGAAGCAGTTGCCTTTGCAGCGACAATTGGCTACCCAGTCATTGTCCGTCCAGCCTTTACCCTTGGTGGTACTGGTGGTGGTATGTGTGCCAATGAGGAAGAATTGCGTGAAATCGCTGAAAACGGGTTGAAATTGTCACCTGTTACCCAATGTTTAATTGAGCGTTCAATCGCAGGCTTCAAGGAAATCGAATACGAAGTGATGCGAGACTCAGCTGACAATGCTTTGGTTGTTTGTAACATGGAAAACTTTGATCCAGTTGGGATTCATACAGGTGATTCCATTGTATTTGCCCCTGCACAAACTATGTCAGACTATGAAAACCAAATGCTACGTGATGCGAGCTTGAGCATCATTCGTGCCCTCAAAATTGAAGGTGGATGTAACGTTCAGCTAGCCCTTGATCCGCATAGCTTCAAGTACTATGTTATCGAAGTAAACCCTCGTGTATCGCGTTCGTCAGCCCTTGCTTCTAAGGCGACGGGTTATCCGATTGCCAAATTGGCTGCCAAGATTGCAGTTGGCTTGACTTTGGATGAGGTTATCAACCCAGTTACAGGTTCAACCTATGCCATGTTTGAGCCAGCCCTCGACTACGTCGTTGCTAAGATTCCACGTTTCCCATTTGACAAGTTTGAAAAGGGTGAGCGCCGCCTGGGTACTCAGATGAAGGCAACTGGAGAAGTTATGGCAATTGGCCGTAACATTGAAGAGTCACTTCTTAAGGCTTGTCGTTCACTTGAAATTGGCGTTCATCACAATGAAATACCTGAACTTGCAGCAGTTTCTGATGATGTCTTGATTGAAAAAGTTGTCAAAGCCCAAGATGATCGTCTCTTCTACGTATCAGAAGCCATTCGCCGTGGTTACACACCAGAAGAAATTGCAGAACTTACAAAAATCGATATCTTCTATCTTGATAAACTCTTGCATATCTTTGAAATTGAACAGGAGTTGGGAGCACATCCACAAGATCTAGATGTTTTGAAAACGGCTAAACTAAATGGATTTTCAGACCGTAAGATTGCGGAACTTTGGGAAACGACTGCAGACCAAGTTCGCCAACTTCGTTTGGAAAACAAGATTGTTCCAGTCTACAAGATGGTCGATACTTGTGCGGCAGAGTTTGACTCTGAAACACCATACTTCTATTCAACCTATGGTTGGGAAAATGAGTCTATCAAGTCTGACAAGGAATCTGTACTTGTCCTAGGTTCAGGTCCAATCCGTATCGGTCAAGGGGTCGAGTTTGACTACGCAACTGTTCACTCGGTTAAGGCTATTCAAGCTGCTGGTTATGAAGCCATCATCATGAACTCAAACCCAGAGACTGTGTCAACTGACTTCTCTGTGTCTGACAAACTTTACTTTGAACCATTGACATTTGAAGATGTTATGAATGTTATCGATTTGGAACAACCAAAGGGGGTAATCGTTCAGTTCGGTGGTCAAACAGCTATCAACCTTGCAGAGCCCTTGGCAAAAGCAGGTGTGACCATCCTTGGTACACAGGTTGCTGACTTAGACCGAGCTGAAGACCGTGACCTCTTTGAGCAAGCCCTAAAAGACTTGGATATTCCACAGCCACCAGGACAAACGGCTACAAATGAAGAAGAAGCAGTTCTTGCGGCTCGCAAGATTGGCTTCCCAGTTCTTGTCCGCCCATCTTATGTACTTGGTGGACGTGCCATGGAAATCGTTGAAAACGAAGAAGACCTTCGTTCTTACATGCGAACTGCTGTTAAGGCTAGTCCAGACCACCCAGTTCTTGTTGACTCTTACATCGTTGGGCAAGAGTGTGAAGTTGATGCTATTTCAGATGGACAAAATGTCCTTATCCCTGGTATCATGGAGCATATTGAACGTGCTGGTGTCCACTCAGGCGACTCAATGGCTGTTTACCCACCACAAACCTTGTCCCAAAAGGTTCAGGAAACCATTGCAGACTATACTAAACGCCTAGCAATCGGTCTTAACTGTCTTGGAATGATGAACATTCAGTTTGTCATCAAGGATGAAAAAGTCTACGTTATTGAGGTCAATCCACGTGCCAGCCGTACAGTTCCATTCCTTTCTAAGGTAACCAATATTCCTATGGCTCAAGTAGCGACTAAGCTCATTCTTGGGCAAAGACTTGAAGAACTTGGCTACCAAGATGGACTTTACCCTGAAAGCACTCGCGTTCATATCAAAGCACCTGTCTTCTCCTTTACGAAACTAGCTAAGGTAGACAGCTTGCTCGGTCCTGAAATGAAGTCAACAGGGGAAGTTATGGGTTCTGATACGACTTTGGAAAAAGCTCTCTATAAAGCCTTTGAAGCTTCTTACCTACACTTGCCAACTTTTGGTAACGTTGTATTTACCATTGCTGATGATGCCAAAGAAGAAGCCTTGGACTTGGCTCGTCGTTTCCAAAATATTGGCTATGGAATCCTCGCGACAGAGGGAACAGTAGCTTTCTTTGCTAGTCATGGCCTGCAAGCCCAACCTGTTGGTAAGATTGGTGATGATGATCAAGATATTCCAAGCTTTGTTCGCAAAGGAAGAATTCAAGCTATCATTAATACAGTTGGAACAAAACGTACTGCTGACGAAGATGGTGAGCAAATCCGTCGTTCAGCTATTGAACACGGAGTGCCCCTCTTCACAGCCTTAGATACAGCGAATGCCATGCTTAAGGTACTTGAAAGCCGTAGTTTTGTTACAGAAGCCATTTAATACTCAATGAAAATCAAAGAGCAAACTAGGAAGCTAGTCGCAGGTTGCTCAAAACACTGTTTTGAGATTGCAGATAGCGCTGACGTGGTTTGAAGAGATTTTCGAAGAGTTATAAATAGGGAAATATAGTCAATTGAAACAAGAATAAGACAAAAGAGCCTCAAAAAAAGTATTGCAACTTGGTAATACCTTTTTGAGGTGCTTTTTGATATGAGCCCATGTTTTCTCAATAGGATGGTACTCAGGTGAATAGGGAGGAAGAGGTAAAAGTTTATGCCCAAACTTTTCACACAAGAGTTCTAGCTTACCCATTCTATGGAATCTTGCATTATCCATAATAATAACTG
>CAUTUU010000010.1:0-38280 GCA_963541545.1 uncultured bacterium
CTTTAAAGTGTTGATATTAAAGGGTTTTTAAATTGTACGAAAAAAGAGCACACAATTCAAATCGCTTAGGGCTGCTGGATTCCTCCCCTGACCCGCTTCACGCAGAACTGTTGCTCCACTATTTATTATATCACATTCCTATTCATTTTAAAAGCAAAATTATTTTTTCCGTCTATTTCTAAAAAAGTCCTGCATAATAGTTGCGCATTCATCTTCCAAAATTCCCGTTTCAACCTCCACACGATGATTGAGACGCTCATCTGTCAAGATATCGTACAAACTTCCAGCAGCGCCAAATTTCTGGTTTTTAGCCCCATAGACTACGTTTGGAATACGGGCAAGTCCAATCGCACCACTACACATGACACAAGGCTCAATGGTCACAAAAAGCGTGCAATCCAGCAAGCGCCAACTCTCCTCACTCAAGTTCGCATTCTCTATAGCCATAATCTCCGCATGCATAACCGCTCGCTGCAATTCCTCACGCGCATTATGCCCACGACCAATGATTTCCCTATCTTTGACAATCACACAACCAATTGGAATTTCATCGTGTTCCAAGGCAATCTCAGCTTCTCTCAAAGCCTCCCTCATAAAGACTTCTTTTTCTTCAAGCGTATAATCCATCTCTTTTCCCTTTTCCTACTTGTCGATTTTATTATTATATCATGAATCCCAACACAAAAAAAGCCACCGAATGCGGTGACTCTATAGGGAGATTATTATGAAAAAGGTAAAATAAAATCTTATTAAATCAATGCTTTTGGAGGGTGTCCCCTCCAACTCCCCGACCTCTGGACAAGGTCTATTTTTTTTGAAAAAATTAAAAAAACTTCATCAAAACGTTTGACTTTCTCGGTGTACCGTGATATAATATAATCAAGATAAGGAAAGGAGGTGAGGAAGTTGAACAAAGAAGATTGGCTTAGGTTACTTGAAAAGGCGATAGACAATATCCCTGAAACAGTAACAGCTATCGCAAGTCTGGTGACCGCAATAACGGTC
Source organism: uncultured bacterium (assembly GCA_963541545.1). Taxonomy (GTDB): domain Bacteria; phylum Bacillota; class Bacilli; order Lactobacillales; family Streptococcaceae; genus Streptococcus. The sequence continues at coordinate 1,006 of CAUTUU010000010.1, forward strand.
GCAAGGCAAAACAAAAAGCGTAAACCCAAATTCCGGCAAAAGAAAAGGTAAACGCTAAGAGGTGGGGGCGAAAGCCCCTCACACCTCTATTTTATCAAATGAAAAGAGGAAAAGCAATGGTTAGTGCAATAGCTATTTTTATAATTGCCATCAATGTATACATTTATCTAAAAAATAAAAAGGACAAATAATATGAGAAAAGTTATCCAAGAATTGTTAGACAGTTCGATGTCTACGTCTGCTATTTCGCAAGGAGCTGGAGTTCCTTGGACTACTGTTTCTGACCTCAGAAAAGGAAAAACAAGCATGGATAAAATGGCGCTTCTAACGGCAGAAAAGCTCTATGAATTTGCTACAGCTGATAAGCAGTGATTTCGGTCACTGTTTTTATTTTTGCAAAATAAAAAACCGCAAGCCTAAGCCTGCGGTAGATACACATTTTAGAAAAGTTTTCCTTTCATTTTATTTTTTAAAATTTTAAATAAAAAAGGAGCATTCAAGCCCCTCCTTTGAAATAACGGACACTTGGCTGGTCGGTGTACCCAGCATCTCAGATACCTTTTTCAAGGTGCGGCAGGAACCTTTCTGCCCTCAAATGTCTTTCGTTAATTTCATAACCATTATATCACATTTATTTAGTCGTAATGAGCCCATCAGGCTCAATCGTAAATGCAGCCTTGTCAGCCAATCGGCCATCTGGAAGAAGCAGATAGTATCCTCCATTGTAAGGCACAAATGTGTTCGATTTCATATCGCCATTGACGGCATCTAGGTAATACCACTTCTCGTAGTATTTAACCCAACCTGTCTGCATAGCGCCGTCACGGTTGAAGTAGTACCATACACCAGCAATTTTCTTCCAAGACGTGGCCATATATCCACTAGAGTCGAACCAGTACCAATGTCCGTCAGTATGTTTCAACCAGCGATTGGCATACATATAACCTGATTCATCAAAGTAGAACCAATTGCCCTCTATTGATTCAAATCTTGATACTGGATATGAACCGTCTTTGCGACGCCACCACCAGCCAGTGTCGTCATGCTTCCAGCCTGATTCGTCTTCTTCAGGCGGCACGATATATCCCACAATCGAATCAACAGAGCGCTCGTTGTAGCGACAAGGACCACCGACTTCGAGATAGTCCCAGTTCCCATCGATATTTTGCTCAATCGTCTTGATTGTAGAGCCGTCAGAGTCCTCATAGACAAGACCAGTATGGCCATAATTCACTCCATCGCCTGCCACGAAGTTCTTAACGAAGAACCAGCCAGCCTTAGGGTATTGAGCTCCGTATACCACTTGCAAGCCTGCTGATTCTGCAGACCGTAGCAAGTCGATAGCGTTACCCCATAGACGAGTACCGAAATACTCGTAGATTCCGTAGCACGTCACATCCGCACACTGATAGCCGTACATCTTATCATAGTCAACCCCAGTCCCTGCATCAGCGTGAGCCATGAGGTCGTTAATCATATCTTGTTTCTTAGACATTAGCATCATCTCCTTTCCAAGCGTCGTTCATCTGCTTGACTGCTGACTCTACGAATACTTCAAGCTCTTTATCCGTCATAGTGACATTGTATTTTTTAAGTTCTGCAAGCATATTTACTTTAGCTTGCTCAAGTTTCTCCTCGCCTTTATAGCCAGTTTCTGAAGCGACCTGCTCCACGGCATGTACTGCGTTCTTAGCTAGGATTTCAGCGATTTTTACCGCTTTTTCTCCACCTTTTTGAATGAGGTAGTCTTTAATTGATTTGACTGCAATACCTGCAAGGATTGTTAAAATCCCTGTAGCGGATGCAAGAATAATTTCAGTAATTTGTGTCATATGTTTTTCCTTCCTAGCGCTTCACTGCGCCTAAACTTTCAACGGTTTTAGCATCCCATATACCCAATTGATACATCACACGGATTAGGTTTTTTTGATTGTTCCATCTCCATAATGCAAGATTGCCCTGTTCCGATAATCTTGCATTAGCCCAATCATAATCATCTGCTGATTTGATTGGATTGAGTACCTTGATGCTATCACCCCAATAGGTAAAATCAGATTTTTTCCAAACCTCAATATCAATAACTGCTAGTGAAGTTCTTAAAATTGCATTTGGAAAATCCCAGTTTGGAGGTGTTTGATCCCAGGGTTTGTACCTATTTTTCCCTAAAAGTGTTAGATTACCTCCAACATCTAGACCACAGCCATTGTCAAACCAAGCGACTGGAGGAGTGCTGTTTGTATCGACCGTGTAGGCCATCGGTGCCCGTCTTGGTGCTGGCTTAACAAGGACCAATTGCTCTTGCAAGACCTTGTTTTGCTTGGTCAATTCTTCAACTTGATGCTTCAAGATTTGGTATTCTGTTTTACCCTCAATGTAATCTTTCGCTTCAAGCTCTGCTTTGCTTGTGTAATCCGTTTCGAATCTTTTGACATCACGGCCAACCGCTTGAGCAAATTCCTCTAAATTGCTCATGGCAATCACGCTTTCGCAGCGTTATAGGTTGCGACCAGGTCGAGGTTGGCAAATTCATCAATACGACGGCCTAGGTCAGCCAGTTTTTGCACGACTGCGCCTTCAGTGCTACCGCTCAGTTTAGCGATTTCCTCAGCAAGCTCTTTAAGCGTGTTGAGATTTTCAGGCACTCCATCACCTAGAAGATCATTCTTAACAGCAGTTTTAGCTTGCTCGATAGCCTGCATTAACGTAGTGTTGTCAATCTTTGTATCGATTAACTGCTTCAGCGCCTTGTAATCCGCTCCTAATGCCGAAGCGAATGCAATTAGTTTGCTTGTATCCATAATTTCTATACCTTTCCAATGTTGTAGTACGTTAGCAAGTCAGGAAATTCCTGACTCACTGTGCCATCGCTACCTACAGGTCTTCCTGCAAGCTGCTTCTTAACTTCTTCAGCGATATCCAGCTCCTTAAGAGCATGAACTTCCTCTGTGACCAGGTTCTTATCAGATTTTGTGATTCGGATTTGAGTCGAGTCATCGCTTGGGAATGTATATCCTCCCACTGCTACCTCGATTCGATATAAGCCAGCAGGTAAAATCATGCCCAAATTGAAGGCGACTGCACCATTAGTCACGACTGCCGTCTTGCGTAATTGCTCCTGACCTCTCGTCAACGTGATAGATGCCTCTTGTCCTTCAAGCTGTGGAATTGGCTCATGATTTTCATCAAGCAAAGAAAAGGCAAATGTAGAAGCCACATCGCCTTGCTTGACTAGAAATCCACCGTCCACTTGTTTGAGATTGGTTGAATTAAGAACATAAGCCATTCTTTGCTCCTTTCTCGTCTTCAACTAAGATGTCGTCCCTAATCTGCAATGCTTCAAAATTGTTGTACAAGTGGTCAATGTAGCCATTGCCTCCAAGAGCCTTATAGCTTTTGTGCATATTTTCGACTACATAGAACTCATCCTTAGTAGTGAATCCACGGCGGATAGCTCTGCGAATATCACGATCAAGACGCATCCTCATCGTAACAAGGTGCGCCTCGTCGTGTAACTTCAACTTCTCCTGTACTTCGTCAATTTTGAGATTGTTCTCATCGGCAGTAATCTGGACATCTTTGATTTGTTTCTTGACATCATTCAATTCCGAAATGATTTGGTCTGTCTGTTCCTTGGTTTTCTTCGGCATTTTATAGCCTAGCCAAGCCACGACGATTGGTGTCGCTACTGGTAGCACGTTCATAAAAAAATGCTCAGTTGATTGTAAGACGTCCATAGTCACCTCTATTCTTTAGGCTCAAACTTCCATGCTGCACCTGTTCCGTCCATTTCAAGACGGCCGTTTCGAGCAAAATCGCTGACAGGTTCACCGTTGTAAGTAAATTCACGGTTAAGTTGAATCAAGATGCGCTTACCTTCGCCATTTACTTCCGCATGATTAGGGTCTTCAATCGTGATCAAATCGTGTGCCATATAATGCTTACCAACCTCAGCCAGTGGAATCAACTCAACCAATTCCTTGTAGTTGGTTCCGTAGGCGATTGTCTTGCCTGCTACCGCATTTAAAACGACCGCATGGATGATTTTACCATAGCGGTCAGTTTCTTCTTGGTTATGCTTAACCGCTTGGTCTGTCGCAGTTTGTTTCGCTTTGGTTTCAGCAAGCTCATGAGTCGCTTCTTCGAGTTTAGCTTGAGTCTGAACAATAGCGCTCGCTGGGTCAAGTTCAGCCTTAATCACATCGAGAACTGCCTGAATCAGCACTTCCTGACTTTCATGCGTACGGTCACCAGACAAGCCAGCTTGCTCGTAGCTATAGCGTTGGCCATGTTCTTTTTTGATAGTCACGATTGTGATGTTCTCAGGTTGACGGTAGTAAGGGTTGTTTGCAAATTCGTATGTTTGAGTCATGTTCTATTCTCCTTTTTGCATTTTTTCTTTTTTTTCTTCGAAAAGTTCTTTGAGTGCTGGGTCGTATTCCAGCACTTCGTTCATTGCTTTTAGTTCGCTTGTTGCGAGTTGGTAAAACGCCTCATTTTGAGCTGATTCCAACTCACTTTTAGCCAATTTAGTAGCTAGTGATTGTAGCACTAGCTGATTGATTGCTTCGTTCATGCTGTTTTCTCCAATTTTTCTATTTTTTGATTGAGCTCTTGAACGGCCTTGATAAGATAAGGTACAAGAGCAAATGTGTTGTAAGAATACGCACCGTCCGGATTTTCAAAGAACGCCTCAGGAGCGTACTTCTGAACATCTTGAGCCATGATACCGCAAGCGATATCTTCTACTTGTCCATCGTATTCTTTGCGATAGCTGTATGTCTTCAGATTTTTGATTACATCGAGACCCGATACTGTACTAGCTTCGATATTGTGCTTATATCTACGGTCTGAGATTTCCTTATTTAGCGGAACCCAGTCGTAACCTGAACCGCTATAATAAAGATATAGATAGTTATTCGAAGGCTCAAAATTTGAGTATTTAGACGAGTGAATCCAATGACCAGATTTACCTGAATTCTCATTGTTGTAGTAAATGTGACCAGTAACTCGCAGGTTTCCATGAATGACTGGCGTGTTCCAAAATTCTGCTGTATTGTAGCAATACATCTTTCCGTTGTTTTTCACATACCAAGCATAATCTCCAGGATACCCCCAATTGTTTCCCCAGTTGACCCACAAAGCCGTTTGTGACCATTGTCCAGAACCGTTACTCATACCTACCGAGAATTGATTTTGACCAGTTATCCAGTATACAGACGAATCTTTCTCGTGTGTACCAATCTGGAACCCTCCGATTTTACCCTTATAACCTTCGAGCAAAGTCGCCGTGACTACGACAGACCGAAGCTTGTTGATAAAGGCCTGTTTAGCTGCAAGCGTATCAGTGAAGATATTACTTGCTACTAGCTTGTTCACAAATGCTTGGTCCATTCTCACTTTGTCAGCCGTGACCGCTTCGGCGTCTAATATCGTAGTAGTCACCGAACCTGCTTCAAAATTAGCTGTCTTCAACTTGTCAACCATAGCCGATTTGATAACCGCATTGTCAATCAGGGTCTCGCCAGTGATGTGAAATGTTTTTCCTATAAATCTGTTTCGACCGTCAGCGCCAAGATTAATTCCAGAGATCATATCTCCAGCTGAGTTGATGTTCTGAACGAACCATGAGCCAGCAAGCTGACTTTGAACCGAGCGAACGGCTTCGTCGATATCTTCGGGGGCTTCTTTGAAATCCGTCGCGACAGAACCTCTTTCAAACTGAATATCAGTTATATAGAGATTGATATCTTTTGCTCTTTCGCCATAAATCATCAAGTTAATCGAATCTACATCTCCTGAGACAGTATAAGAAAGTGTAAAGCGCCTGTATTTTTCCCAAGGAATTTTTTCATTTGGGATGTCCTTCCATTCTTGACCCACAATAATATCATTTTTAATGTAATGTAGACCCACTTTAAGACTACTCGGAGCACCGCCATCTTTAGAAGCAAGCAAAGATAAGCTCACTTGCTCTCCTTGATATCCGTCAAAAGAGAACATTTGCTGTACACCAAAATAATCAGCGACATCCTGAGCTTCGTGATAGAAATGTAGTCCTGGCCGATTTCTGTTATCGGGATTCTTTGAATGTTGATAATTGAAATTTAATCCGAAATTAACGCTTTGATGTTCAATCCAATGCTTTGAATCTTCTTTAAATCGACCATTTCTGATATAATTCCGGCCACCTCTCGTAGCCTTCCCAACCTTAACCTGAAACAACTGATTTGTCAGAGCCATGCGAGCGACTTTATCAGCTATGTCGTTCTCGTTTCTACCGATTATACGTTCATATAATTGACTAGTCTCTTTAACCCTTTGGAAATCCGTCTGGTTAGCTTTACCAGCAATCTGAGATGTAATACTTGCAAATCGGCCATCGACTGTCTGCTTGTACTGAGCGATTTTTGTAGCGATGTCGTTGTTCGTCTGCGTGCTTATCGCACTAAATCGACGTTCAAGACCTCTCACATCCTCTTGATAAGCCGATTTCCCAACGTAATCTCTGGATATCTGCTCACGTACTGCGCTGACTTGACGAGCGCTCTCGTCTCGTGCATAACGCTGCAAGCTCTCTTGTCGCTGACCATCTTTGCTGATGTAAGTTTCAACAGCTCCCATTTTAGTAAACAGACCGTCTGCAGTGTTTTTAACTTCATTCAACTTCGTGCCATATTGAGTTTTAAAGGCTTCAATCTGGCTAAGAGCATTTTGAGATGAGTTCTGCAGATTAGTAATGTCTGCTCTTGCTTGCTCACCAATTCGCTTGGCTTCTTGAGCGAGTAAGCTGCTTGCGCCAGCATTTCTCAAGGCTTCTTCTGCCTTTCGTCTAGCTTCTTGGATTGAAGCATTATCAAAGCTGTCGAAACGCTGATTGATAGTATCAGAGAGTTCACTTTTAACTTCTTCAGCTCTGGCTTTGGCAGCATTGAGACCATCTGTGAACTGATTGACCAATTCTTCTTTTTTTCGGTCAAAAGCCAAATCAGCATTTTTAAGTTCCTTAGCAATCTGGGCATCAACGCTACCTAACAATCCTTGCGTTTCATTCTTCAATACATCACTGACCATGTTGCCGATCGCATTTGCAAGACCAGACTTGAATTGACCAAAACCGATTGATTTTAGCTTCTTAGCCATCGGTGTGTAAGTGTACTTAGTAATCTTCTTGCGCACGTCAAGATTGTAGACATCGTGAAATAAACTCACAATATCAAACATCTGGACAGGCACATCACTCTGGCCGACAACCTCAAGCTCAAGGCTATCTTCCATCATGTCACAGAGCGAAGTTCGATAATACTGCTCACCATATTTTCGAAGGCTTGCTTCATCATTCACATCCCGATCATTAACCTCAATCACATCTTCGTAGATTTGACTGTACTTGTTAATGAGTGGACTATCCACAACCACAGACAACTTGCGGTCAGGCGCCTTTTCTCCCTCACCTTTGACTGTCGCGATGAAAGTAATTCGAGTCCTTAAAGACTTGGTAGATGTCTTGTGCTGGTAGCTAGACAGGTTTTTTTTGTACATAAAAAGCGATTCATTTTCTGAACCGCCATTTTTCAACAATCGAACCTGGTAGCCGTGGCGCACAAGGTCTCCACCCCATTGACCAATAATAGAATGCTTATCTTTCGCAAATGCCTCCATAGCATTCTTAGAGCCAATATTAAAGGTATGCCTATCTTCAATATCAGAGAAGAATGAGAACGGATTGTCACGAGTGATCGCGCCAGCAAAACGACTGAGAGCAGTTGAGCCAGTCGCTTGATCAAGAGTAAGCGAACTGACCACATAGTTATTCAAAAGGGTGAATACTTGTTTCGCATAGACTTGAATATAGCCATGCTTCTTCTCTACCTCGAAAATGACAAAATCCTGTTCACCGTGAAGGTCATCAGCCGTTAGGAACGCTTCCTCCTTCAACTGCTCCCATAAGGAATCTGAAGTCGGAAATCGGAAGGACAATTGATAAGTGCTATTATCCTCTTGAACAATTTCATCAGCATAGGCAGCGTTCAGAGGCATATTTCCATTTGTTAAATAAATCAAATCTTATACCTCCAATTCGGTTGAATAGTAATTTTACGGACATTTCCAGTAAACGAGATGCCGACCTTACCAGTCGGTATTTCCAAGAACCCTCCACGTTTCCTGAGAGTGTTCTGAACCGCGCCAGTAGCGTTGTAGATATTTTGCTTGCCTTGCCTACAATCAATCGTGGCCTTGGTCTTAATCGCTAGATACATGGTTTTTCGGCCAATTGTAAGGGAGACGTCACCATCCCCCTCAACTTCAATTAGTGGTTCCGAGTAAACCGTGCCAGGGTTGTTGACTGTATCAGATGCCGTAAGAACCACAGGATCTATATTTTTTTGGTATCGGAACGGTTGCATTTCTAACTTGATTTCTAACTTCCAAGCATGATTTCCAAAAGGTTCAAAACTAGCAGTCACAAAGTTAGCATAAAACAATGAGCCAAGCTGATAGCTAAATTCCAAAACATTATCATTCGATTGAAATTTATCAAGAATACTTGAAATCTCAACCATTTTTTTAACGTGGAGAGTGAAGGTCCTTTCGTAACTGTCGAAAGAACCGTCTAACACACGGTAACTACCATTGACTCCATAAAGGGTTGCCTTCTCTCCTTTTGGCTTAGCAGCCTCCACCTTCCCAAAGTCAGTCACAACACAACCAGGAAGGGTTGAGGTGTTAAAACCATTGATAATCATATAATCCATTAAATTCCCCTCCTTGCATAGATGGCCCCATGTTGTTCATAGGTTTTGAGTGAGATAATGTCATTGTCCAGATAAACGTCTGACGATTTTTCAAGGATAGCAGTAAGGATTCTCTCCATACTTGCTCTCAGAATCGCTATCTCAGACACTGTTTTATTCTCATGGGCCTCAAATTGGTTTGATGGCATAGCCAACTGTGCCTCAAGGCTTTTAGTCAGGGACGCAGAGGAATTCAGATCCAGGTTGTCTCCTGAAAATACATCTGAAATTTCATCAGCCATTCCTCCAACCGTTTGTTTGACCTCCTTAAATTGGTCTTGCAATCCTTGGTCTAACCCTTTCATGATTGCAGTACCCGCAGGGATCAAGAGTTTACGGTCATATTCAATCGGCCCTTTGTGGTCACGAATCCAGCTAGCAATACCACCTACAAAATTTGTGACAGAGGACCACATAGACTGCAAACCATTCAAGAAACCTTGTAAGATTGCTTGTCCTGCACTATACAAATCAATATTCCACAATTGATTGAAGAATCCAGTTACATTACTTACAAGACTAGATACCGCATTAGACATGTTGTTCCAGGCATTTTGCGCACCAGATACAAGACCATTGATAATACTTAGAACGCTAGACGCTAGAGAACTCCAAGCATTGCTTGCCGTTGACTTAATACCTTCCCACAAACTTGATAGGAAGTTCATAAAGCCATCCCAGATATTTTGAGCTCCCTGCACCAAACCTGTGATTAGACTTGTTACAGTAGATTTTATCCATTCCCAAGTCGCTGAAGCAGCCGACTTGATAAATTCCCAAATTGCACTAAGAACAGCAGAAAAATTTTCAAAAACAGCAATACCATAACCAACAATAGCATCTACAACTCCAGAGAAGTATGTTTTAATCCCCTCCCATATCATAGAAATGCCATTTTGAATACCTTCCCAGATTAGAGAAAGATCAGCTCCTAGCTGGTTAAAGTTTCCTGTCACAAGGTCGATGATGATTAGAATAGCACCCAAGAAAATGGATTTGATGAATTCCCAAACACCTTGAAAAATCATTTTAATTCCTTCCCAAATTTGAGTAAGTCCATCTGAAATGTTGTTCCAAATATTCATAAATCCATCTATGAACGGTTGAACAATAGCCATCACTACCATTGTGATAGCTGTCCATGCCACAGATGCAGCATCTTGAATACTTACCCACAAGTCAGAAAAGAATGTTACAACAGCATTCCACATCGCCTTCAACGATTCGATGTAAGCATTCCAGGTTGTAACAACTCCATCCCACAAGGTGCTAGCACCTTCAGAGATACCAGACCAAAGACCAACAAAGAAATCAGCAATTCCCTGCCAAGCCTGTTTGATCCAATCCACAAAAGATGACCAAATTTGCTGACCAGTTTCTGTTTGCGTAAAGAACCATACAAGACCAGCTGTCAATGCTGCCACTGCCGCTACAATTAACCCAATTGGATTGGCAGACAACACAGCATTAAAAATACCGAACGCTCCACTTGCTCCCATTGTAGCAGCCGCATTCGCCGCTTCTGCGGTAGTGAGTGCACCGGTTCTTACGAACTGAGCCAGCATAAGACCATTCGTAATAGCCAGAGTTGCATTCCTGATTGTTTCAATTCCTTTTATTACCGCTAAGACAGCTTTATATCCTGCCCATGCACTCGTAATGCCAACAACAGCCGATTTTAAAGCATCTAACGCAAGAGGTGAATCTTTTAACCAAGATGTAAATTTGCTAAGACTTTCAGAGGCATCTCTGATAAAACCTGTGATACTTTCAAAGGCAATGCCTAGCAAATTCACTCCCTGCTCTCCGTCTTTGATCCCTAAAAGATCTCCGACAAAATCAACAACAATGCTTGCAACATTACCAGCAACGACCCCAATATTCTCAAAAGTAACTCGGATATTGTCTGCAATATTGACAATTTGAGTTGCAGCTTCCTCACTAAAACCAATTGTATTCAGAATATCAATGTTATCTTGCTTGCTTAATGATCCAAAGATCATATCAAAGAAGGTCTCAAAGATTCCTGTTACACGAGCCAGCTGATCAAAAACGGCACTTCCAAAGGCATCCCCAAAAAGCTGAGAAGCAATCTGACTAATCCCTTCAGTCAAAACCAAGCCAAGGCCAGAAAAAATATTTCCAACCATTGGTAAAAAATTATCAAAGAGAAAGGTAGATGTTGTTTTTAGCAAAGCATGCAGAGAAGGTAGGATATTCTCTCCTAGCGCTAACTTTCCAAGTACATTCTGAGCGGCTGCTTTCATAGATTCAAAAGAACCACTAAAAGTAGATGCTGCCTCTTTAGCAGTTGTGCCAGTGATGTCTAGATTTTCTTGGATAGCATGGATGGCATTATATACATCTGAGAGGTTGTTAATGTCGTACTTAACGCCCGTCAACTTCTGAGCGTCATTCAAAAGACGCTCCATTTCTTGCTTTGTACCACCATACACGGTACATATTCGCTACAATTCGCTAGATTGTAGCCGTCTTTTTTAGACTGCTCTATGTTGCCATAGAGATTAGACTATCTCTTATGTATTAAATACATCCTAGCGCTTCGGCTCGCTTGAGCCTACTCTACTCCATTAAAAAAACACCCTTTTGGATGTTTTTTCTGTTTCGATAGTCGTTACACTTTCAAGATTGAATCTTGCTTAGCACGGTATTGCCTAAGCTACTCTCAGGGTTTCACCGTTTTCACTAGGTTTATACTCGGCTATGGTTTTTCTACCGAGTTTCAAGTTATCCAGCATGGTATAGTTCTGCTTAGCAAAGCCCTGATATGCCATCTGAATGCTTCCCATAGATGTCCCCATCTTATTCGCATTATCCGACATATCAATCATGGCCATGTTTGCTGTTTCAGCAGCTTTATTAGTGTCACCACCAAGAGATTGCAAAAGGCTAGCTGAGAAGCCTGTCACATTTTCCATGTAGGCATTAGCTGACAAACCTGTTGTTTTGTAGGCCTCATTAGCATATCCCTTGACCTTGTCAGCAGAACCTTTGAAAAGAGTTTCGATACCTCCGAGAGATTGCTGAAGCGCTGCTCCTTCACTGATAGCCGCCGAAAAGGCCTTGCCAATTCCTGCCGCTGCAATAACCTTTGTCATAACGCTAACAAGACTAGAACCCAATGACTGCCCAGCGCTTTGCCCTGCTGCACTCGCTTCAGGATCGAGGATTGATTGGATTTTACCAGTAATACCTCTGGCTGATGGTATCAATTGTACATAAGCTTGTGCTATTTCTGTCGCCACTAATCATCACCTCCTATCTTTTCTAGAATTTGCTGACGATATTCTTCAAAATCCTCACCAGAATCAAAGATCATCTCCTTACTTTCTTTAGCTTTAGTTTTACCTGTCAGCTCCTCTGCAACCATTAATGGTTTGTTGATTCCTTTCTGACCGTCTGTTGTTTTAAACCACACAAGAGCAGAAAGCCTATCAAGCACGCCCGCAAGCAAAAAGGTTTCAAAAGGAACTTTGCTATTGGTCATTGCCAGTTTGATCCGTGAATCATCTCTCAGACCAAAAGCAAAGACAGCTACCTTGCCAACAGGTAACTGTCTATAATCAAAAATCCCATATGTTTCAGCTAAATCACAAATAAGAGCATCTTCATCTGTTTGAATCATTCTAGCAAGGAGCGCTATTTTTTTAACTGGCTCTGACTTGTGAAAATCTCACTAATTTCTGCTCCCATTTTATCCAAAGGAACAATGCCATCCGCAGTCCGCACATGATTTTTCAAATCTTCTGATTTGTCACCAAGCATAAGTTTGACCACTTTTGGTAAAACTGCCGGATTTGTATCTACTTCTGCAATAACTTCAAGCAACTCATAGTTTTCCAAGCGCTCTTTTGTGATTTCAAAAGCAAATCCGGTTGAAGTCACACCACGGATTGTTTTAATCTGTGGGGTTGCTCCGTTATTTTTTTTCTTACGATTTCGTCTTGACATAGTTAAGCTCCTTTGATGTATTCATAGTGTGTGTCGTCAGCAGCGTTAGGGAAGGCAGTTACTGTCGTACCATATCCGAGAACACTTCCATCGTTATAAGTGATTTCATCGATGGCAGTTACTTTTCCTGAAGGGATAACAATACGTTTAAGTACACCACCTTTTAGAACCGTTTCGATAACTAGACAGTGATGTGGTAATTCTTTTGAGTTTGCCTGAATGGTAATTCCTGATGACAGATCACCGGATACATTATCCGCACCATAAACTTCTTTCAAAACATCTACATTTAGTGCTTCAATCAGCATATATTTGAAAGTGTCTGTCTTTTCCTTTTGAACCGAACTTACAACGACGCCACCCCACGCCTTAATATTTTCTGATTCTGGGGAGTTGCTATTGGTCATACCATCTTCTGAAATATAACCCAGCGATTTAAACGCATCATCTAATTTTGTAGTTGCGTCTGTTGGAAGTGCTGTTCCAAGAGGTGCAGAATAAACCGCACCTCCGATTTTAGGTTTTGCAGTCGTTACATTTGCTTCTGTAGCCATTTAATTTCTCCTTTTTAAAAATAATTAATATCAAATACAGCTTGATATCGATATTGTTTCGTTTCAGTGTCCGTAAAGTTGTAATCGCTGTTTAAGTGGACACCACAGATTGAATCTAATTCAATCAACTCTTTTACAGCATTTTTCACTTTCACATTAAGCTCCGCAGCCTTCTGCATAGTTGGGCCATAACTTTGGAAAGCAAAGGTCGCACTACTAGAGTGATTACGCTCCTTCCCACCTGTCTTTTGAATAATGACAAAGCTATTGGGAGCTTCAGCTTCGTGTTCAAAAAATGACGGTACATCTAAATGACCGTCAAGATATTTCTTGATAATAATTTCAATCATCTAATGCACCGCCTTCAACAAAGTGTTATTTTTCAAATTATCCCTTTTCGCTTTTCGCGTAGCTGGATAAATCATGGCATTGGCCCTTGTCTTACCAACGTGGCTATCTTGTTCATAGCCAGGACCACATCTTTTTTTTATGACCGTTGCTTCTTTGTTCAGAATATCCTGAATCTCTTTGGATTTCAAAAGAGCTCCTACACCCGCACCAATAAGCTTGACTTTTGTATTACTCATACACTTCAACCATCACTTTCTTATTCCATTCTAGAGGCATCATGGATTCAATGCCTTCCAAAGGAATGCCAATCGTGCGCCATTTGCGCCCAAAGAAACGAACTTCACGGTCTTTCCACTCGTTCTGATCGCCTTTTGGAACGCCTAGCGTATAAGCGGCCTTTTTCCCAGTAAGATTCAGTTGATTGGTGACATCTTCTGTCGAAGACGGAACAACCAGGACATTTTCTACTTGAATTTCTTTATTCTCATAGATAGGATGGCCAAAGTCATCCTTTCCAGTCTTGGTTTTTCCAACCAATGTTACAGTAGTTCCTTTAATCCGTCCCATAGATATCAATCACCCCATATCTTTGCTTTTTGAGGCCCAGACGTTTCAATTCTGAATCCTTGATAAAGAGACCACCGCCAGGCACTAGATAAGAACCACTGAAGGAATAACCTAAAGCCGACTCAGCCACCTGAGTCATTGGTTCCTGATCAGTTGAAGTCATCAACGTGCGAGCTACCACATCAACCGTGACGGACTTAACGACCATAGCAAAAGATGGGTCAGTAGCCACCAACCCATCTAAATCCTTGCCAACTTTTTTAGCTTCAACACGAAGAGAATGAGAAACAACTTCCAACAGCGCTTCGGCTCGTTTTTCCTCATCGAATTTCAACGCTCGCCACAATTTTTTCAAATCTTCTACTGTTGCAAAGTTTTCCATAGCTTAACCCTTGTTTTCCTCGTACAAGGCTACCAAATCGGATTTTTTTGAACTCTTATCGTAATCAATGCCCAATTCATCCAAACTAGACTTCAATTCCGCTACTGTCAAATCCGCTCCGCTTGGTGCCGTATCTTCCACAGGCACCCAATCACCCCCGAGAATACACTCAGAGGTGATTATAACGCCTGATTTTAAATCACGGTATAAAGCCATAGAATTTACGCTTTCACACGAGCAAAGGCTTCTTCATCAAGAATACCCCAGCCGATGAAGGCTTCTGCACGCAAACAGATTTCATTGTAGGCTTTAAGGTCGCGACCTGCACCATCTGGATCACCGTATTCAATGATTTCCATTGGGATATTTTCAGCATAACCCCATTTGAAGCGGTTTTGGAAATCCCCTACAATAACGTGGTCTGTTTCAGCGGTACCACCAGTTACAGTGAGGTTTTTACTAATATCTGACTTCATGCCGTAGAATGAATCAGGATTTTGACCAAAACGGAACTCAGGATATTGAACAACACCATTTACCTTAACTTTTGCCAATGCTTGGCCTGCAGTTGGAGACAAGGCAAGGCCTGTCACTTCCCCACCTTTCGCTACAATCGTTTGAACTGCAGCATCAATATTATCATCGATATGCGATTCATCATATGTAACAATATTACCAGTAATCACACCGTCAAATGAGTTTGTTGCACGGAAAGTTGCATCTGTCATGGATTTTGGTTCAAGACCGTGAAGAGCAGCAAGATCAAATCCTTCAGCGATTTTCTTGGCGAATCCATCAATGTACTCTAACAAGAAATTCATTTGTTTTTCTTCTGAAGCGTATTTGAACTCATCTGTCATACGAGCTTGGTAAACAAATTTAATCGGTTTGATAACTTTTGAAGTCAACTTCGCTTTATTTCCAAGTTTTTGTTCTCCCTCTCCAACAATTTGAGCATTACCTTCAAGGTTGAAGATGAATTGCTCCACTCCATTGAAAGGAATCGGTGTTTGAGATGCGAGCTTAGCAAGCACAGAATGTCCCTGTACTTTACTAATAACTTCTTTTACTAGTTCTGGTTTAAAAAGTGTTCCAGCTTTCATTGCATTATCTGTCATAATTTCTATTCTCCTTTTGGTTGTAATTCACGAAGCATTTGCTTCATTTGCATAGTTTTGTCATCACCGATAGGGGGCTCCGTATCTCTTAGCGGTGCTTGATGTGTCGCTGGACGCATGAAACTAGCTAGACGCTCAGCGTCAGCCCTCAATGCCTCTTCGTCAGCACCTTGAAGACGGTCAGCCAAGTCATAAGGCAAACCATTTTGTAAAGCGATACGAGTTCGCAAGCTAGCAGTTTCGTAGTTGCTCACTTGCCCCTGCAATTCAGTAATTTGAGCGTCTAATCCCGCTCTGGTTTGCTTGTTATCTTCAACAGTAGACTTCAAGGCACTGTTTTCAGATTCCAGTTCTGAAACACGTTTCTTGAGATCATCATAATCACCGAATTTTTCACGCTCACGTCTGATACGTTCCTTCACGATGTTATCTAGCTCTTCCTGTGTTTCAATCGTTTTAAATTCTGACATTCTCATGTCTCCTTTCTCCTGCTTCCCCGGCAGTTCGGTAATTTTTTGCATCAAAAAAAGCAGTCACAAGACCGCTTATTTTAATAACTGATTTTTTGCTTTTTCTTAGGCTTGGTCGTAGCACAAGCCCAATGCGCAAGCAAAGCGCTATCCATCAAAGAAATATCCATATCGTCAAAGTGCGATCGATAACCAAAACCACCATTTGAGCCAATATTCCGCTTGTCGCAGTTAGTAGCTACTTTAGACAATGATGGCTGGCCAGCGTGACAGATGGTCTTCTGGTAAATCCCCTGTTCCCAAAGAGCGTTGGCAACGATAATTTCTTTCACCGTCGGCAGAATCACATTCTTGATTCTGTAGTCCTTCAACTCTTCGTCCAGGATCTTTTGACCACTTGCGCCGTCGATGACAATTTGAGCCACATCAGCTTGACGCAAAAAGGCAACCATCCACTCATTACCATTACGAACGGATTGACAATCGACTGTTTCCACAAAGAAACGGCCATCCTTGGTCCGTGCAGCAATACTCAATGCCACGTTCGTTCCATCTTGGCCATACTTGATGCCAACAGACAGCTTGCCAGACAATTCTGGAACATCAGCCACCTTGAGCTCATTCCACTCCGTTTCAGAAATAGCCGATTTTTGATTATAGGTTGGCCAAAATCCCAAACGTTGGATATTATGGTCCAGCTTATCCTCACCAAGCTCAGCTTCAATCTTACGCTCATTTAAGTGGTAACCCATAGACGGATTAGAATTATACCAGGCTTCCACATCGTTAATTTCCTTTTCATCAGAAACCGACCACTCAGCCCAGCCTGAATACTTCCCTTTCCCAAAAAGACAAGTCTCACGATATTTAGTAAAGACTGTACCACTTGATACAGGAGTCGGAGGTGTTCCACACATAATTGTGATAGGATTCTCACTATCCGTAACCGTGTATTTCAAAGCAGATTCTTGCTCGGTCGTATACTCCTGAGCCTCGTCAATAATCAGCATGTCAAATCCTTCACCCAGACCACCATTTGATGTCCTAGTACGGAATTGGATAACACCACCTGTTGAATAAAGTTCAATACGCTCCTGTCCCTTCGCTCGAATAGAATTGAAATCTTCTCCATCCACATATCCCATTTTTTCAAGGTATCGTTTAACTTTTTCAAAAGAGGCATGAGAGGTAGAAATCCTGTGAGCAGTATGCAAGATATTCAATCCTTCATGTAGCCCCCAAATTTCACCGATATAAATGATTTCAGTTTTCCCATTACGACGAGGAATAGAGTAACCAAACTTCTGATGCACCCAAAGACCGTTCTTGTCAACAGCCATCATGGGTGATAAAAGATTCTTCTGCCAAGCATAGCAAGAAAGACCAGTCCGTTCGTAAAGTTCAATCGCTTCTTTAGCTTTTGAATTTTTCTTGACGTATTTTAAAATCACCGATTGAGTAGGATTCTGATTGCCAAGTTTCTTTCTAGCCATCCACTGCTCCTTTCAATCGTACCGCATGATAACCCTATCGCTGGGATAAAAAAGCACCCTTTCGAGTGCTTATATTAGGCTACTTCTGCTAATAGTTTTTCCATGAAATAGACTTGACCTTTTCCAGTAATTTTTGTAGTTTTACTGATACGAATTGTTCCATTAGGTTCATGGTGTGTTCGTTCTTTAATTTCGAACAAGCCCCTATCCATACTACGCTGAGTTGGCATATTCCAAGAGTCCCCTTTGCGGTTAATTAGAAATCCATTTTCACGTAGCCAAATAAACAAACGATTCTGACCAATTTCCATGCCATTCTGACGGAGCAACTTAGCAAAGTCACCAATCAAAATAGATGTCTGACTAGCTGACACCGCATTAGCAAAGAGGACTTTTGGCTTGTCTGCTTCCACCTGAGCTTCCAACGCTTGTTTTTTAGCTCGCTCCTCTTTCAATGCTTGAAAGGCTGCGATAGCTAAGTCTGGATCGTTTAGCAACTGATCCGTCGCATACAACCCATGCTTACGAATAGAGGGCAGCACTTCGCTAGTTACCCAATCAGCAAATTTCTCTGCTTCTGGTTTGCGAGATTGAAAAACAAGCTTATAGAAATTCGCTTCGTTGATGAAATTGGCTTGTTGGACTCCTCCATTTGTAAGGATGTCACTACTAGTTACACCCTTTGGATTAAGTCTTTCTAGTGTTTTTCGTGGGTTACTTAAATCCAGAATTTGGCAACAATCATTCAAATTAAAGAATGGCTCGCCTTTAATTTCTATTGTTCTTACTTCTCCGAATTGTTCATTTTTAAAAATTTGTAGTTCCATTTTTATGCTCCTTTAATGTAGTTTTCAATAATAGTGTAATGCTCATCTTTAAGACTATCCAGCCTGTACATGATAAGATTTAGCAAGGCATAGTGTTGTCCATGCCCTGCAATCAAATTATGATAAGACCAATAATCTTCAAAATTTGGTTTTTGAGAGAGCCATCTTTGTAAAATATCCAGACTTTCTCTAATCTCTACAGTGTAGGATACTAGTTCTTCGTAACTGTCTAAAAGTTCATTTTTTGCCATAATAAAAACACTCCTTCGTGTATCTTGAAAAGAGCGTCTCAGCATGATATAATATTTCATGCAGAAACACTTCTGTGGTGATACCATGTGCTAGTCGGCTTGGCGGTTTGAATAGCACTTGGTATTTTTTATTTTTCGGATTTTAAAAGGTCAATTCCTTTCAATATTGCTTGTGTCTTCGATAATTGTTTTTTATTTGCAACCTCTTCTAAATTTTGAAATTCAGATTCAGTTAGCTTAATAGACACTCTGCGATTTTTAGGATTTTCACTTTTCGGTCTTCCGATTTTAGCAGTCATACTTCATCACCTCACTTTATGACTTCACCAAAATTATATTATAGTGAAGCCGAAAAGTCAAGAGGTTTTTTGAAAAAAATTAAAAATAAGAAAAGCACTTAGATTTCTCTAGGTGCTTAATACCAAGCAACTTGCCCTGATTCTTTCAAGCTGCCGTCTTCATTTTTTAGATTTATGATACATTTTGACACATAATCAAAACCATATCTTGGGGGAGCATTTCGCTTTACCTCACGGGTAGAAGGATTAAATTCAAATATCTCCCTTCTACTCACATCGCCTTCAGGAAAGACCTCGTAACGGTAAAAACCATTCACAACTTCAATCAAATTAAATTTTAACATTATTCTTCCTTAATTCTATTGACTTGATTTCGGATTCATTGAATCCAACATATGGATGTTTATCTGTCCTTATCGTAATTTCATCATAGAGTTCATCTTCTGTATCTTGTTTTCCAGTAAAAGTATTACAATGACCTTCAAGAATTTGATCATCAACAAAAGTAACTCGAATATCTTTTCCTAAATATTGTTCTAAATTTATTACTGATCTCCTTTCTTAAGAAAAGCACTTAGAATTTTCTAAGTGCTTAACCCCAAGCGAAAGATTTCTCGTTTGGTAATTCTCCTCTATCCAACATCTGCTTCACTGCTCCACGAGCCTTGTTCGCATAGTAAGGATAACCTAGTTCTTTATCATAATTCGACTCAATGACAACTGTAACTTCACCAGTGCGATCATCAATCTCAATCATACCTGGGTCACGGTTTTCAGGAATATACCAATAACCCTTACTTTTTGAATTAAAAATTTTAATAAGTTTAAGCATTATAGGTCTCCTTTCTGCTTCATCCAAGCAACCCAAGCTTTTTGGTAGTTATAGCTTTGATTGGTAAGCTCGTGGGCTTCATCGTACCTCATTCCCTTTGCCATCAAATCGTGTTCCATCAACTCGTGATCTAGCATTACGAGGTCGTGAGGTTGAATATTGTTGCCACCGATTTCTGAAAGTCGTCTCCAACTCTCAGCCATATCATAGCTAGGGTCAAAACGTTTCCGACCATCTTCTAAATCATACTCATTAATAAAAATATGGTTATAAATCTTCTCAACATCTGATTGTGAAAGACCGCTATTGTTAGATACCTTCACTATTTCATGTTGCTTATTTCGATTTCGTACACTCTCATAAAATTCTTGAGCATGTCGGTCACGCTCTTTATTGTATGGATCATTTCTGTCGTTCCAAGCACCATACACAGCACCACTACTCTTCATAACCCTATTATAGCGCTTTTGCTCACGCTCGTCAACAGACTCTATACCAATACGGCTTCTTTTTCTAACTAATTTTTGCTTTTCATCAGTCCACTTCTTAGTATGAACATTCTGTTTCTTCCCATTACCAGGATGATAGTCAACAGTACACCGACACTTGTTATGCCGTCTATATATATCCTTAGGAACTTCTGGATAATTGTATGAACCCTCTAAACTCTTGCACCACTTGCACGGATGACCGACAACTCTTCGAACGATTTTGGGACTCAACCCCACTTTATGATGAAATTCCACATTTTTCCTAATGCTATCATCTACAATGCTCTGACTAAAAATTACAATCGGATCAACAAGCAACCATTTTACATCATCAAAACTTTCCTCACTGGCTAAACGATTAACCAGACCATCAATTCGGTCTTGATTGAGTTCAGGAACCTGAGCAGCTAACCCGATTTTAGCCTCAGAGTTCAAATTCTTCTGAACTTGCTCAGCATAATCACTCACAAGCTCGTAATTTCGCCCCAGAACGTCCGTCAGCACACGTTGAGCGATATTGTAATACATTTTACCGTCTGGTAGCGTTTCGTTCGTTAGAGAGGCTCCCAGAGCCTTAGAAAGTATCTCCCCAATTTCAATAGCATATTGATTAGCGTCCAAATAACTCGCCTTGCTATGATGTAGCTTAGACAGCAAGTCTTTCAAGACCTCGCTGTCCAACCTAGCACCTTCAAACTCAGACTTGATTTTCTTGAGCAGGCTCGGAACGATATCCTCCACCATCTGCAACCTCCTTCACTACTGGAGCAGGCTTATCTGACCCTTTGATTCCAGTCAAGTCACGGATTGTTTCAGCATCCATATAGCCAGGCACCGCTTGATTCAGTTTGATAACACCGTCACCAATCAAGGTCAACATGTTAGCGTCCGCCTCAAACAAAGGCTCCCACTTCACGACCGTCTTATTAAACTGCTTTCGCAAATACGGAAATTCATCACGTAAACAAGTAGCCACATAAGCCACATTCAACAAGCCAGAACCCAGAGAGCGCTGAGCTTTCCGCCCAGCTAACCGCAAGTTCTCATGACTAGCCTTGATAGCTTCAACAGATGACGGATTGTCAGACACAAAACCAAGGTCATCCAAGGTTAATCCCATCTCTCCAGCAAATCCAGCTGCTGCAGTTCGTAACTGCTCAGTAAAAGGAGACATACTGGACGTGGTGAATTGTCCCACATTCGGCTTGTCCCCTTCGTCATCTTTTGTAAATGTCAGCAAGCTAGATACAGTCGCTTTCCAAGTATCAATCGCCTCAGCATCTTGACTCAATCCCAACACATACTTTTGAGGGAATGAATAGAACTCAGCAGTAACATCTGATCGCTCAAGCGTTCGTTTAGCATATCTCTGATAGTACATCCCAGCCCTAGTAATTCGTGACCGACCAAACGGCCGAACCGCATCAGGTCTATGAATGACTGGCACCAGCAAAGGAACACCCGTTGGATTTCCGATTGCAAACGGCTTTCCATCTTTCGGATAGAACCAAGTCACATCACTAGTGAAATAAGCCTCAAGCACAGCATAACCATTGTCGTCTCGCTTCAAGACTGCATATCCCTCAGTTAGCAAGCCAGTGATAGGATCCAGAACACCAGTTGCATTGCTTGCCTCGATAACCTGCAACCTAGGAGCGTCATCATCGTCCCCTTGCGAAATGTAGACAAAACAACACGACCCAATCAATGCTGAAAGGATCGCGCTATCAAAGAATACATCTGGATTGTTCTGAGCAAAGATTTCATTCGCCCCAAATTCGTCATTAGCAAACTCACGAAAGACCAAACGGTCTGCTAGACTGTCAACACCTTTAGCAGCCCAACCTAAGACAGCCCGATATTGTTGCCTGATTTGAGGTGGTATCGTAATACCAACATCTACCTCATTGTGTTGCATAGCATACTGATTGTATCTAGTATCTACACCCATTTTATAGTTAGCTAACTTCTTCCTGAGATAGCCCATACCTTTCAATGTCATTTTATACAACTACCTTTCATTTCCCGTGAGAAAAAATGTACAGTGACGGCGTGAAGCCCTCGAGCGCCCAGTGGGAGGGGGATACCCCCCTGTCCTCTGCTAGGACTTACTTCACACATATCTGTTATTTTTTCAAATTCTAAGCATTTATTATTATTTTTGATATTTTTAAAAAAATAATATAATTTTTCTTTTTTGGCTTCTTCAAGCTCTGTACTTTGTCCAATCTCTTGACTGTGGCAGGTTGCGATTGCCTACAACAGTAGCATTGGCTGACCTATCGTCAGCATATAACTTATCAGACTTCTGTCTGTTGCATTGCCAGTGCGCTAGCTGTAGGTTGTTGATGTCTGATGGATGACCGTTTCGATTGATTGGAATAATGTGATCGATAACTGGTGACAAAGGATGTGGATACCTCAAGGATTTGTCAACTGGTAGTCCACAAATCCCACAAGTATTTCTTGTTTTGAGAATAATATTTTTATTCTTTTCAAAAGCAACTCTGTGAGGACCGCTCCGGTCCGGTCGTTCATGGGGGGTATTCATCTAGGGAGGGTCCTTTCTTTTTTAGCAGGTAGGGGGGGCTAAATTTTTATGATGTAGGGGGGAGGTTTTTTAGCTTCTTACACCCTCGTATATTTAACATATCTTATATTCTGTTAAATAAAATTAAACAACTTCAAAGTCAAGAGTAGCAAGGCTTCAACTATATTTTTTAAAAAACTAATTTACATTTTCTCATTATGTAAAATAGATAGGTTATTTAATAGTCAAATGATAGTATACTCTGGTCAAGTTCGTCTTGACTGTAACCGATATATCCTAGTGTGATATCTGGTGTAGAGTGATTGAATATCTTTTGAAGTATGGCTACATTGCTATTCTTTTTGTAATGATGATATCCAAATGTCTTCCTCATTGAATGAGTTCCTATGTGATTCAAGCCTACATACTTAGCTGCGTCTTGCAGTATTTGATAGACTGCTACTCTTCCAATGTGTGTGATACGAACACCATCTGTTCTCTTTTTCTTTTTACTTGGAAAGAGATAATCATACTCTGCTAACTGATTATCTTTAATGTATCGATTGATTTCTTTTCTGAGAGGAGGACTGATTGGAAAGTACCTTATCTTCCCTGTCTTTTTCTCTTTGATTTCTATTCTGTCTTGGGTAACATGTTTTACTTGAAGAGGAACAATATCGCTTACTCGTAAACCTGAGTATATCCCAAATAAAAAGAGAATATAGTTTCGTTCACTTTTTGATTTTAAATAATTTTTCATTCGTTCAATATCGTCTAAATCACGAATTGGTTCTACTTTCTTCATGTACCTCTCCTTTCCTACATAAAAAGCCACTAGTCGTGGCATTGAATATGACAGTAGCTGGAATTGAACCAGCTGGTCTAGCAGTAAAACGCACGTTTGGTAAAAGTTTCAAGGAGACCCAAACAACCTGCTAACCTGTCCTTACTGTCTAAGAGGCCAAAGCCTCTGCATTTTTAGGAGTCCTCATGACTGTTCGTTGCCAATCATTGGATAATACTATTTTAGCACCTTTTTCCGTTCCAATTCTCCCAAGATTTTCCCAGATTTTTCCCAAGATTTTCCCAGAAATCACTTGTAAACCAGAAGGTTGCTTGCTTGATAGGACTCCGCAAACTCTAATAGAGCTTTGTTCAATATCCGATAATACTCACTGGATGAGTAGCCTAGTTCTGAATAAATGCTGTAGTCTTCCCTCCTTTTCTTCCTACAATATCGTTCAATTAGGATACGTGTGTATTCCATATCGGAAAGATTGTTGATTGCTTTAGCGATTAGTTCCAGATCCTGCTGAGCTGACACTCTACGCACGACCATGCTTTCTACCTGCTTACTTGTCTGACCACTTGATGATCTTGGTTCAAGTGAGTAGGATATTGTTATTTTCGGAGCGTATTCTTCTCCAGCAATCCGTCTCAGACGACTGTATTTTTTAAGGACTTTGATAGCTTCCTTTCTGGTCTTCTTTTCATCGATGATATCCAATAACTCTATTTGCACACGAACTCCTCCTCATGATATAATAGTTATGCGAAACTATACCATGAAGGTCAGCCGGGTGCTGGCTTTTTTCTTGCCTTATTCCCTTTTTAGGTGTATACTGTATGTATACAAAACAAAGGAGAAACAAATGAATACTGTTAAAACTCGTAAAGTTGGGAACTCTGTCACTGTGACCATTCCGAAAACACTCAACGTTCCAGAAGGTCAGGAGATGTTTGTCTACAAGGGTGTAGATAATGTCATTGTCCTTGCTCCAAAAATTCCAGACCCATTTAGTGGTGACGCGGATCTACGCATGGAAGATGATTTCGAGGGGGTAAAATTCCTTGACAGCGAAATATGATTACATTCCAGAAAAACAGGACATCATCTGGATTGACTTCGACCCGTCTGTTGGACGTGAGATTCAGAAACGCCGTCCTGCTATTGTCGTCTCTCGTAGAGAGTATTCGGAGCGGACAGGATTTGTTGCTGTATGCCCTATTACACACGGTCAAAGTAGACTAGAAGAACAAGGCCTGCTCGTTCCAGTGCGTTCCAATAAGGTAGATGGCTCTGTCAATCCACTCCAACTCTATACTTTTGACTTTAGAGAGCGCAAAGCTCAAAAAATCACAACCATGGATACAACCAGTTTTCAGAAGGTTGTCCAACTCTACAACTTCATCTTCGAAGCCTAGTCCTTATGGATTGGGCTTTTGTTATTTGTTATACTCCACATGTTTGTATTCATAACATCACCTCATCCCCTACTCTAATCTTCTCGTACTGCTCTTTCGTAACCACGAACACCCCGTAGTCACGAATTATCACTGTATACAGCTTGCCATGTCGTCCTTTCTCGACGACACGCCCGAATATCTCAGCGCCTTGATTATCAGCTTTATAAACAACAATCGGACGCTTTGCTTCTAGTTTTTTAATGTGGATACTCTGCCAGATATTCAATCCAGCAGAGACAAGGATACAGATAGCTATGAATCGTTTCAATCTGCGACCTCCTTATAAAGTAAATTCATATCAAAACCACTCTCGATAAATCTATGTGTGAGTTCTTTGTTAATTTCCATCCCTAGGCAATGATAGACCACATCTACCTCGATATCTGCACCTAAATATTTTCTCAAGCGGTCTCTATTATCTACATAAAAGTCGATATTTCGCTTTTTTTGTTGATAAGGTCTAACTTTGGCTATATCCCTAGTACACCACATTAGCACCTTTGAAATGATGTCATTCTTTGTCAAACAATCTCTTAAAGAAAAGTATGTGTTTGTTTTTGGGATGAGAATAAGTTCTAATTGTCTGTTTATAAATGAGTCAGGAAAATAACTCATAAGCTTTTTCAATTCTTCAAAGACTTCATTATTCATCACTCCACCTCCTCAATCTCAATCCCTGGGCAATCGAATACCCAGCCGAAGCCTGCGTCTTCTAATTCTTTGCGGGTGTGTTGTGTTTGATATAAAGTATTTTTGTCTTTGCTTGAAAATATCCAGTAGTTTTCGTTTCTGTGACGATTTAACAAATTAAAATTAGTATCAATACCTTTCATCTTCACAAGATACCGCTTCTCTTCCTCGACCTCGTAGCCGAATTGGTGCATGTTGACGATGGTTTGAAATGGTTTGGTATTTTCATCAATTAGCCAATTTTCAATTTTTGTTAGTTCATTATCATTACGCTTTTTGAAAACTTCATAAACACATCGAAACAAACCTGTTTCAAAATCATCCTTATTCTCTTCATACCAATCCGCCACAAACTGCGGAACTTTGACTTTTTCCGGTTCGTCTAGTTCCAAGATATCATCCCACAACGCCTTAAATTTAATTGTAGTAGAAGGATTCATACCGATAGAGGGAAACTCACCTTCATATTTTTCTATCAATTTCTGCTTATTCATCTTCGCTTCCTCCATAAATCAAATAAACTGCAATAACTACCTGAGACATGCTTGGCGAATAGCCAACCCAATCATCAAACTCCTTAGATTTTGGCAACCAACCCTTAGTAGCTCCCAAATCATAGTCGATAGGTTTTTCATCAGCGAAGATACATTCCATCGCTCCCATAAACGTCATACCATCTTCTGCCATTTCCCAAAAATAGTCTGCTCGGTCTCTTACCACTTGGGGTAAATCTTGTTTGGGAGGCTTCAGCTTCCCGTTTTCTATCGACCAGCCGTATACTCCATTAACTTTTTTCTTTAATTCTTCCATCATCTTCTAAAAATCTTTCAATACCTTCTCTATAGGTGGCTTCCACCAGACCGTCCAAGTCGTTCAGGGCTTCAATATAGTCTGGACGCCCTTGCCCATACTGCTCTTTCAAAAATTCAACAAAGAGATGAATTTCCTGATAGGTTACTCCAACCATGTTTCTTACCTCTTATTAAAACGGCAAACCATCCTCATCAAATGCACTTCCTGGCATTTGTTCCTCAATATTCGAACGGTTAGCCGTATCATCACGCTTTTCAAGTCGCTCAAAACTCTCTGCAGCTACCTCGGTCAGATAGACCCTGCGCCCTTCCTGATTCTCGTAGTTCCTTGTCTGGATGCGCCCCGTCACACCGACCAGATTACCCTTCTTGCACCATTCCACAAACAACTGCGCCTGCTTACGCCACATCATGCAGTTGATGAAGTCCGCCTCTCGCTCGCCATTGGCTCCCTTGAAGTTCCGATTGACCGCTAGAGTAAACGTCGCAACCGCCACATTCGACGGCGTATATTTCAATTCAGGGTCTTTCGTTAAACGCCCCACCAACGTAACGTTATTGATCATCTTTCTTCTCCTTTCTTGCTGCACGTTCCCCGACTAAGTAGCCGAGAAATAGCCACAGAATAGCCATTCCAAATTCTTTAAAAAGTTCAATCATTTCATTCTCCTCCTGAAAAAGTTGCTAAATAGTAACAATCCTTAGAACCGTAGTCAAACCTTGTCGTCCGCTGACCAATGTGCTTCTGAAATCTTGGATGAGTGATAGCCGAGAAAGCCCATTGATGGTCTTTCATCCGTTCGATAAGCTCATCCACATTGTTAAAACTTCCAAGGAAAAACTTGCGGTGCCCGTTGTAGACGAAGTAAAGCTCTAACATCAATACCTCCTAAAATAACTTCAACTGCTTCTCATGAGCATCAAGTCTCTGTTGAGCGAGCTTGAAAATATTTTTATCAATCTCGCATCCAACATAGTCAAATCCTAGCTCTCCGCAAGCAATCAAGCTACTTGCTGAACCGACGTGAGTATCAAGTATTTTATCGCCTTCTTTTGCGTAAGTTTGCAATAACCAAAGGTAAAGATTGACTGGTTTTTGTGTCGGATGGATTCTAACCTCATTCAATGCCTTATTTCCTTGTTGTATATGACCTTCAGAGATTGATTTACCTTGCATCATACCATTCCACATGTAACGAAATAGCCGAACACTATCATGATAACTGCAGTACGCTATCTCACAATCTGAAAAACTTGATTGACCGTTAACTTTATCCCAAACGATACGACCAGGACCAAAAGAATAGTCGAAGTAGTTCACTCCCCAAATGATTTGATTTTTTGAAACTCTAAATAACTCATCAAAATAATCTCTATTTGGAATTTGCCACTCTGATGTTTCGCTATACAGTCTACTTACACCTATTGGACTGACTTTTCGTCCGTAAAATTTTCTTTTTTCTGGTCCAGAAAAATATGGCGGATCAACAATAGCTAGGTCAAAGTAATTATCAGGATATTGTTTCATGATGTCCATGCAGTCACCATTTAAGAATTTCATCATCACTCCACCTCGACTGGGTAAAAGTTCCCAAAGGAACCCCTCAAAGCCTTGCCAACCTGTACGGCAGCCCCCCGAGAAACAAACCGCATGGCTTTCTTCTCCTCAGAACATGAAATGTCCAAACCAGTCACACCGATAATTGCGGACATCAGAAAGGGCTTATCCTCTCTTGTCCCATGCTTTAAAATAAACATCAGCCACCTCCATTCTAAAAATATTGCTTCCGCTTGTTTGTCAAATCATTGAAAACCATCAAATGGTCTTTATCCACACCCTTCATCAGTCTGGACATAAAGGGTCTGCCATATCTTTTCTGAATAGCAGCAGAAGTCAAATTGGTGGTAATGATTGTATTTGAACGCTTATTCAGGATATTGTAGAGAATAGTAAACGACCACTCACTATCTTTCTCCATGCCCAAATCATCCAAAACCAAGAACTTAGCACTGGCAATTTTGTTGACCAGAAACTCTTCCTGACTAAAATCAGCTTTAATCTTCATCAGCAAGTCTGTGACATTGATAAAGATAGCAATCTCTTTCGTATGCTCAGATAGAGCTTTCATCATGGCAAAAGCAAGATGGCTTTTACCCGTTCCAGCTTCGCCTTGAAAAACAACATTGTTTCTCGCTCCATCTGCCCACTCTCTACAAATTTTTTGGGCAAACTTCAACTTTTCAGCCTCTTTTTCAGTGGGTGTGTCAAAGTTATCGAGAGTAGCATTTTTCAGTACATCATCATAGAGAGAGAATCTCTCAAGATAGAACTTCCGCTCTCGCTCATGCTCAGCATCAGCCAACTCATTGACCTTTAATTGATTCTCTGCATGGATCCGTTCCGATTCACATAAGCGACAAAGGACATCATTTGTCCGAAGGATTTTGATCAAGGGAATCCCATGCTTTTCGCAAATTTCAGCCTGCTGTTCAGTATTTCTATGATAAGATAAGGCCATCTCCTCGAGTGCATCAGTTACCATGATACCTTACCCCCACAAGCTTTCCAGCTAGCCATATCTGACAAGCAAGCAGTAACGGTAGAAAGAGGTTGTTTTATAAGCAAAGATTTCTTTTCGTCGCTGATCGGATAAAAGTCATCTTCAAATTGCTCGATAAGTTCTAAAATCCCCATTCGTCTGTCACCTCCTTACCTGATTTTTTTTCATTTTGTTGTCTTGACTGATTAAAGTTCTTGCCCTCTTTATATTTACGGTCGTCCTCATCTACCTGTTCAATCGTTGTGAAACCTTTCTTTTTCCAATTTTCAAGAATGGCAATTAGATAATTGAAACTTGGTTTGTGTGACCCTGAAGTTTTCTCGATTGCACGGTTCAACATATCAAAGCTCATTTCATCAAGTCCTACATAATCAAGTAACTGTTGATGTGACTTATCAGTTAGATGGATTCCGCTATTTTTCAAATTTTCAGAAAGGCTGGAACTAGTCATCACCTTATTATTAATTATCTCTATATCTTTATCTATTTCTTTATCTAATTCTTTATCTATTGCGTTACTGTAACGTTATCCGTAACGTTACTAATAACGTTACTTCCGTTGTTCTGTGCAAGTAATTTCTGTTTTTGTCGGTGACGTGCGGCTCTATTTCGATTTTGCTCTTTTATTTTTTCCATGCCGTCAATGTTCTGATGTTTCTCCCAATTGGGTAACATTATCACTCCATCTATTTTTTCAACCATTCCAAAATTTTCAAAAACCTCAAGAGCCATACGAACTGTATTCAACGGACGGTGGAACGTTTGTGCAAGCATTTCATCGGTGTATACAATGTTTTTAGAAATGGCTAGTACGCCTTTTCTATTCAATTTTCCTGCTAGTGTTATAAGTTTAATCCAGATTACAATAATTGCATCACGATCAGGCAAGGCATCAATCAGGCACATTTTTTCATCGTCAAAAATATCCGTTGTGATTTTTATCCACTTAATTTCAGACATACCGAGCCCCCCACTTCCTACGGTTAGCGCGGTACTTCATCCGCATATCCTCATAAATGTACCTGCCTTCTAACTCTAGTTTTTCAAGCTTGATCAGACGATTTTCAGAGACCACATCACGATAGTCCTTAGCTAGTTTTTCATAGTCGGTCAGGTATTCTTTGATGAGTTCAACCGTCTTGATTTCCTCTTCTACAAAGAGGTTAAATTCTGAACTTTCTTGGTTGGATGCGATGACAACTTTGTTTAGTTGGATTTCACAATCCAGCCATTCAATCAATTCTTCCATTTCCTGACCTCCTTACTTCAAGCTGTGCATAGGTTCTGGCAAAGCTAGAGGCTCAGGACGTAAGCCTACAGGCGGTTCGTTGTCGTAGGTGAAGCCCTTGAACGGACGACGAATATTCTCACGAATTTCTTGACGTTCTGCCTCTCTACCACGTTCGTATGCATGGTTATAGCCTTGGATAATCATAGACGCAAATTCTTGCTCTTCTCGTCTTTCTTCTTCCTCTCGTTGTTCTTGCATTTTGATGTGACGATAAAGTCCCACAAAACCAAGCAGCAAGGCTCCAACACCCATTAACTGGTCTAAAATCGGTGGTTCAAACATTTTTATCTCCTTATGCTCTTTTTGTGCTATAATATAGTCAAATAATTTTGCTAAGACCTTGTCCAGAAGCCTTTTAGTAAAGTTATTATATTTGATTAGAGAGCCATTCTTTGATGGCTCTTTTTGACCATTTCTTACCAGGTAATTCCTTTGGAAATCCCTTTAAGTAACGATAATTATCTGAAAATGTGGCATACTTAATTCCTAGAAAATCACAGGTAGTGTTCACATCCATCAGCTCTGGATAGTGGTCACTATCTTTTTCTATTTCGACTAGCCTTGTGATTGTGTCCTTGATAATGGATTTAATCCATTCAGACAGTGAAAGTAGAACATTGTCCATCTTCTTCCCCTCCTACCCTTCGTCAAATGAGTTTAATTTCATGATTTTCATCTTAGTGTTTGTGCTTGGCTCCCACGTCATCCAGTAAGCAAGAGCGGCATCCGCATGCTTCTTGGGTAACAAGTCATAGCGACTAATATTGAAATGATCTTTGAAATCAACCTCAGCTTGTCTAAAGACTGACTGAGCAAAAATCTTATCCGCATAAGCTGGACTATCAATACCACCCAAGCAAGCCACGACACGAGCCTTACGCTTCTTCAGTAGCGACTGAGCGTAGCTTGGATGGATTGGTTGCTCACTCTTGAGATAGTCAATATCTTCCAGCATGGTCGCCTGTTGCTCGCGCAATTTCTTCTGGCCAGTAAACAGAGCGATAAAGGCATCCTCGTCCAAGTCCTCGCGAATGAAACCGCCCTGCTTGCGAATGGCTGGCAAGACCTCTGATGTCACCCAACGCTTGAACTCTTTGGCTTGAGGTAACTTGCTGGATAGAATAAGAGAGTAGAGACCAGATTCATTGATGATAATTGTTTCTTGTACTCTTCCTAAATTATCTGTGAGGCCCTGTTTTAGGGCGTCATCTTCATCAACATGAAGAGCAATCGCATTTCTAGCCTTGCTATATCCTAGGATGTCTGCAACATCCTTCCCAACGAACCACGGCTCGTCATCAATTATCAAAGTACGGACTTCCTGTCCGTGAAAATTAAAAATTTCGTTCATAGTATTCCTTTCTAAATTTGGTATAATGAAAATAAAACGATTGGAGAGAAAATATGACTGAAAAAATTTGTTTTATTGTAACTGCTATTGGCGAATCTGGAACCGAGACTAGAGATAGAGCCGATGAGGTGTTTTCTTACCTGATATCCCCAGTCTGTGAAGAATTAGGGTATAAACCAGTGCGAGTTGACCAAGTAGATGCAGTTGATAATATCAATGAAACTATCATCAACTACCTCAAGACCGCTCCAATGGTTGTAGCAGATATGACAGGCCACAATCCGAATGCATTTTATGAATTAGGATTTCGACAAGCAAAAGAACTCCCCTTAGTTCCTATCATACAAGCAGGTAATAGACTTCCTTTTGATGTTATATCCCAAAGAACTGTTTTCTATAACCTTTCTGTTGGAAAAATCGAGCAATCCAAAAAGGATTTAAAAGCTAAAATGAAAAGCTTTGAAAACTTCGAAATGCCTGAGAGTCGTGCCGAAAGAGATCTTACACTTGAGGATCTCAATGACAATTTGAACAAAAAGCTAAACAAGATATTAAATCTATTAGAAAAGCAACAGTCTTATTCTTCTCTCAGTCATACGCATAATTTTGATTTTAAACCATTGCAAATTGACAATCAGTCATTTATCCAACAAGCTCAAGAGATAATCAATCGGACACAGAACCGTCCATTATTCCCCGAAGATAAGTAATAGCTAACTCTTGTTGACTTTGCAGTTCCCCAATCTCAGCAACTTTTTCATTTATAAGTCTAACGGTCCTCAATACTTCATTGAGGGCTGTTCTTTCTAGTTCGTTCATCTCCACCCTCCTACTCCAGCACCTTACTGCCGACTACCAACCGTTTAACGACAACGTCCATCTCCTTAAATTCAGCATTCTCTGCACAGTAGCGGACGCTCTCGCTGATGATGTGACAAATAGATACGCCGTACTCGTTCGCCAGCTCCGTAGCAATCTCCCAGGCATCTTTGTCAATCCGTGTTACTTTTTGCGCTGCGTTGTTCATGTCCTACTCTCCTAACTCAACCCAAGTTTCATCAATTCTTAAAACGTCGCAAACTCGGTTCTTTAGTTTATTGCTACCTTTACCGTATTTCAATAATTCTGAAATGGTAGATTTCTTCACTCCACAAGCACGGGCAAGATGTGTTCGTGTCATTCCTTCTGAATTCAATTTGTCTTTGACGAGCTGAATCCACTTTTTATGTTGTTGGCTCATATATTCCCTTTCTATTTCTTCGTCTCACTTTCCATCGCCCTGAGTTCAATCTCATGGCTGACTTGTTTTAATAGCTTCTCACATGCTATCTTAGCTTCTCTGTACGTTGTGTTTTCGCTGATGAAGTAATCAGCAAGTTCGATGATTTTATCTTCCATGATTTTCTCCAAAAAAATCGGTCTTCAGACCGATGTAACCCCTTCAAAAACAGTATATATTTATATTATCCTTAACAAGAAAGGAGCTGATGCAAATTGGCAAAATTTTTGAAGGGGACTGTGTCTCAGTAAACTTCTGGATTCATTTGTAGGTTTACCTTTTGCCTACCGCACCTGGCTAGCAGGGTTCAATAGGAGAGCTATCTTTTTCAGGGCGTCTTAGCTAGACGAACCAAATAATAGTTTAAACAAGCTGTCACTTCTAAAGTGGCGAAAAAGCTAGACTCTAAAATCGAGAATCAGAGTTTATTTCAACTACAGTGCTGGGGACGATACCAGCGAAGTGTTGTTGACTACTGCTATTAGTTTGAGCAGAACAATTTCCGTAGCGTACTTCAGATAGCAGCTGGAGTACGTTTTTTATTTTTAAGGAAATGTATTGTTAATTTTTTTAGCTTTCCCCTCATCCCTGACCTCCTTTTTAAAAAAATTACCTAAAAAGTTAGCGAATTTCTTGACAAAAAACAATCTATAGTTTAGAATTTAATCATAGAGAAAAGACCTACTAAAAGTAAGGTTCTACCTAGAAAACGGACGCCAATCAGTTTCATTAGGCTTTATTTTTTAGTTGTCTTGTTCGCTAACTCTTTAGCTTACAAATAATATTCTAAACCATAGATTGTATTTTGTCAACAGATTTGCAATCAAAAGTTTAAATATTTTTGTCATGCCTTAGAAAGGTTGATAAATCAATGTTTTCTTTGTTCGAAAAAATAAAAGAACTTTGCCAAAATCGTGGAATTTCTATAAATTCTCTTGAAGAAACATTAGGATATAGTAGAAATACAATCTATAGTATGAAAAACAAAAAACCAAATGCTGAACGTCTTCAAGAAATTGCTGACTACTTCAACGTATCCACAGATTATTTACTTGGTCGTACTGATAATCCTGCTATTGCTGGGGATCCAAAAGAGTACAAATGGCAAGGGAAGACCCTAAACGTTGAAGAAATGGCATCGAATGTCATGATGTTTGGTGGCCGAGAATTAACAGATGAAAAGAAGAAAATCATCCAGTCTATCATTGAAGGTTATCTAAAAGAAGCTGGTGATTAGAGGTACTGCTTAGTGACCGAAAAAGAAATTATAAGTCATTTTCAGATTCGTATTTTCGATTTCGATGGAGATTTGATGCCTGATGAACTTGGATTTTACGAAAAAGAAACCAATACAGCTTTCTTGTCGAGTAAACTCAGCAAAAAAGAGAGAGTTAAAGTGCTACTGCATGAACTCGGACACAAAGACCACACACGCTCAGAGTACCAGAACGCTCGCCTACGCTGTGAGAACGAAGCTGATAGGAATATGATCCATCATCTCGTAAAAGACGCGCTAGAAAGCTTAGATGACCCCACAGAGTTTGATTATCTCAAATTCATGTCTTACTACAATCTTAAAACCATGACGAATGAAGTCATGATTAAGGAAGAATATAAGTCACTAATTGGATAAAGGAGAAAAATATCATGGGAAGCAACAGAACTAACCAAGAAATAGCTATATATACTGCAACAATAATTCAAGAATTGGAGGATTATATCCACCATCTTCAGAGAATGAACGACGAAGAGAATAAACGAGCCGAAAAAATAGCTCAGTGGGTAGAGAACTGGACAAAATATTTAAAAATAGAACAAACTTTTAATCCAAAGAGTATTCAGGCTTTGAAAAGAGGAAGCATTGTTTATGCAGATTTTGGCTTTAATGTTGGAATGGAGTATGGCGGACTACATTATGCAATAGTTTTGAACAAAGAAGATGCACGTTCAAACCATCTTCTTCATGTACTGCCTTTAACCTCTGTGAAAGAAAAAACTGATATGAGTAATTTGAAATATTTTCAATTCCCAATTGGTAACGAAGTATTTCAATTACTATCAAATAAAGCTTTGCAAAAAGTTAGAGAATTATCTGAAATGTACAACCGTTATTCTAACAAAAACTATGAATTAACGACAAGAGCAAAAGCAATTGATTCTTTAATCACTGAGAATAAAAAACTAATCGAAAACTTTGAGAATTCCTTGCTTTCGAATTCGGATGAATTTTTTGTTAATCAAACACCTACTATTAGAAAGAACATAGAATTTGGACTTTCCGAGGCACTACAAATCGAACAAGAACTCAAAGAAAATGAGAAGTTACTTACAGAACTTAATAAAAAGTTGACATACGCTAAAAAAACCATTACAAAAACACAAAATATGAACAAAGATAGCATTGTTTTATTGAATCAGGTTACAACAATTAGTAAAATGAGACTTTACGATCCCAAAAATAATAATTCAATTTTGAATGGTATTGTACTTTCCGATGATACTATGGAAAAAATTGAAGAAGCACTTAAAAATATTTTTTAAAATTCGAATATTTTTCTTGACTTTTATCATAATTAGGGTTAGAATAGAAACATAAAGTCGCTTGACGACAAAATATATGATACTGTCCCAAGAGGACAATTCTAGCCCTGCTCTTATGAGTAGGGCTTTTAGTTTATTAAAAAGCCCCACAATCGCCCTCGCCAAAGTTTGATTGTGAAGCTCACCCTTATAAAAAATCAGCCATTAAAAAGGCCTCTTTTCTATACCATATTTTACACCATGAAAGGGGTGATGTCAATATTCTCAATGTTTAGACCTTGTCCAGAAGCCGATAAACAAGGAGAATACAATGAAATATAATAAAACAAAATACCCAAATATCTATTACTATGAAACTGCTAAAGGCAAGCGTTACTATGTCAGACGTTCTTTTTTCTTCCGAGGTAAAAAAAGAGAAAAAAGTAAAAGTGGTTTCACAACTCTCCCTCAAGCTCGTGCAGCCTTGGTAGAGCTTGAGCAACAAATCCAAGAACAAGAATCAGGTATCAATACGAATCTAACACTTGATCAGTATTGGGATATCTATTCTGAAAAGAGATTGTCAACAGGGCGCTGGAATGACACTTCCTACTACCTCAATGACAATCTCTATAAAAACCATATCAAGCCAAAGTTTGGTTCTGTTCTGCTTAAAAACCTGGATAGAAATGAGTATGAACTCTTTATCGCTGAAAAGTTGCAGAACCATACCAGATACACTGTTCAAACCCTCAATTCCAGCTTCATGGCATTGCTGAATGATGCCGTCAAAAATGGAAATCTGCTCTCAAATCGCTTGAAAGGTGTTTTCATAGGTCGTAGTGATATTCCTGCAGCTAACAAGAAAGTGACTCTCAAAGAGTTCAAGACCTGGATAGCAAAGGCAGAAGAGATCATGCCAAAACAATTCTACGCTCTAACCTATCTGACCATTTTTGGGTTAAGAAGAGGAGAAGTCTTTGGTTTGCGCCCAATGGACATCACTCAGAACGACAGTGGACGGGCTCTACTGCATCTTAGAGACAGTCGAAGCAATCAGACCTTGAAAGGGAAAGGAGGGCTTAAAACGAAAGATTCGGAGCGATACGTCTGCCTTGACGATATCGGAACAGACCTTATCTATTATCTGATAGCTGAAGCTTCTAAAATTAAGCGAAAGTTAGGGATTATTAAGGAACAGCACAAGGATTATATAACTATCAACGAGAAAGGCGGTCTCATCAATCCAAACCAGCTAAATAGAAACTTCAATCTAGTGAATGAAGCAACAGGATTGCATGTAACACCTCACATGATGCGCCACTTCTTCACGACTCAAAGCATTATTGCAGGGGTTCCGCTTGAACAATTAAGCCAGGCGCTGGGCCATACAAAAGTCTATATGACCGATCGTTACAATCAAGTAGAGGACGAACTTGCTGAAGCGACAACAGACCTATTTCTTAGTCATATTCGCTAAAAAGTCCCCGCCAATTCCCCGACCAAAATCCGAAAAATACCGAAAAATATCGAAAAATTATTGGCTCTATAATATTTGTAGTGGGTAAATCCCCTATAGATATTATGGAGCCTAT
>CAUTUU010000011.1:0-36343 GCA_963541545.1 uncultured bacterium
TTTAAATTATTAGAAATATTATACCATATTAAACAAAATTATGATTTTGATTTTTCTTTAATATTATTTATCCAATCATTTTTACTGGAATCTAACATAGAATAACACTATCCTATACAATTGACATCCCAAATCTTTCAGAATAGAACAATCCTAACGATCGAATCCTCTATTTTCCTAAATATCCCTGTAATTCTAGGCCTAGAATTCCTATAAACTAAATGTTTTAGTACTCTTCTAAGCCATTGATTGCTTTAAATCTAAATTTTTGAAGGATTCTAAAGCTAGAATGATCCCATCCCAATTAGTTTTGAATGGTTCACAATTTAGAAACTCTATGGCTTTACTTCGGTTAAATTAAAAAGGAACTGCGCAAGCAATCCCTTTCTGATTTTGAAATTTTTTACTTAAAATTTGATAGTTGAGATAAGTAATAACCCACCTAAAAAAGGAATGATAATAAGATTCCTTATTTATTGATTTCAAGCTCCGACAATTGTGTTTGAATAACTGACAGTTCTGCACCAGCCTGAAGAAGAGCAGCTGCAGTATAGGCACCTTCTACAATTGGAACACTGTTGATAATGATACTCTTATCACTGAAATCAGCCACCATTTCTAAGTTCATTTTAGCAGAACCTAGGTCAAAAAAGGCAAGTAAAGTATCTGCTGGATTTTCAGAAACAACCCTATCTACTTGATCAAAACTAGTTCCAATTCCTCCATCTTCGGTTCCCCCTACATAAGTAAGCGGAACATCTTTAGCTACTTCACTAATCAGTTCAACAAGACCTTGTGCAATGTGTTTGGAATGTGAAACGATAACAAGACCAATACTTCCCATTAAACCACCCCAGTCTCTAAAAGAGCAGTAAAGAGTAATCCTGATGAAAATGATCCAGGGTCAATATGTCCAAGAGAACGTTCTCCTACATAAGATGCTCTTCCTTTAGTTGCAAGTAAATCTTTGGTAGCATTCACTACCTGATCAATAACCTCTTGAGTCAACTGGCCATCAGACAAGGCAGCAATAACAGGAGTCCAAACATCAACCATTGTCTTTTCTCCAACTTCTGCTTTCCCTCGTTTGACAATCATATCCAAACCACTTTGTAAGATTTCTTCTAATTTCGAATTTGAATCAGCCTTAGCCATGCCCATAAAAGCAGAGCCATACAAGGGACCAGAAGCACCGCCTACCTTACTCAGTAGTTGCATTGAAACAAGTTTAAAAACATCACTACTTGTTTCAAATTGCTTGCCTTCTAAGTTTTCCATAACTGCAGCCATGCCACGCGCCATATTTCCACCGTGGTCTCCATCCCCTATAGGAGTGTCTAGCTCACTAAGGTAATCTTTCTGTTCTTGAATCTTTTCATTAAAAAGTTTCATCCATTCAAGAGCTTGTTCAGCATTCATTCGATATTTCCTCCTTGAGTTTTACCAAGCTGGTGTAGTAACAGGTGCATTTAGAGCATCCAACCACTCATCATCTGCCAATCGAATCAATGTTAATGACAAACCAGCCATATCGATTGAGGTCATATAGTTTCCAATTTTCTTAAACGCCAAGTCAACACCTTTATCATGAAGTAATTTTGCCACATCATTTGCAAATACGTATTGTTCCATAAGAGGAGTGCTTCCTAAACCATTAATGAGAAGGCCATAGCGTTCTCCAGCTTTAAGTTGGAAACCTTCAGATAGTTTTTCAACCAATTCTGAGGCCAATTGTGCTGAAGGTTGCATTTTCTCTTTTTTATATCCTGGCTCACCGTGAATACCAACTCCATATTCAAATTCATCATCTTCTAGAACAAAACCTGGTTTCCCAACTTCAGGAACGGTTGCTCCAGACAGGGCTAGCCCAATTGTTTTAATTTCTAAGACAAGTTTATCGGCCAAGTCCTTTATTTCAGCTAATGATTTACCAGAACGAGCTGCAGCACCCAAAATTTTATGGACTAATATAGTACCTGCAACACCTCGACGCCCTTGGGTATAGAGACTATTTTCAACAGCGATATCATCATCAACCACAACACTTGATACATCAATACCTTCCATTTCAGCAAGTTCTTGTGCAATTTCAAAGTTCATAATGTCACCAGAATAGTTCTTGATGACCATGAAAACTCCAGCACCTTCATCAGCCGCCTTAATGGCTTCTAAAATTTGGTCCGGAGTAGGTGAAGTGAAGACTGCTCCACAAATGGCAGCTGACAACATTCCATCTCCTACAAATCCAGCATGACTTGGTTCATGTCCTGAACCTCCACCTGAAATGAGTCCAACTTTTCCTATCTTTTCTGCCTTTCTAACAATGACATCAAAGCCATCTAAACGTTCTACCAAGTCATCATGCATGAATGACAATCCCTGCAACATTTCATCAACAACTTGTGTCGGTTCATTTATAATTTTTTTCATGAGAAACTCCTTTCGGCATGTACCTTTGTTTTCGCTTTCATTATATATTTTTTACTGCTGGCTTGTAAGGGACAGATTCTATTATTTGTCCCCTTTTAAACCCATTTAAAAAAATTTTTTGGTAAAATGAAGTAAGTAAAAGAAAGGTTTTCTATGGCATCATCACTCATTACAAAAAAACGGATTGCCAAGGCATTTAGAGACCTATTAGCTACTAGAGAATTTGATAAAATCTCTATTGTAGATATCATGGAATCAGCTGGCATTCGTAGACAGACCTTTTACAATCATTTTCTTGACAAATATGAACTGCTAGACTGGATATTTGAAACTGACTTAACTGAGTATATTACCAATAACTTGGACTTCATTTCAGGTCAAAAACTATTACAAGAATTGTTTCTTTATTTCGAACAAGAGCGTGACTTTTATATTCAACTTTTTGATATTCAAGGGCAAAATAACTTCTATGAACACTTTATAAGCTACTGTCGCTTGCTTGTATCAAAAATTTTAAGAGAATACGGTCAGATTGATATCGATTCATCTGCTTATACTTGTTTTTTGTTAGACTATCATTCACATGCTCTAGCAGAAATCGTGAAGGCTTACGTCAATAAAAAAAGTCCAGTTCCACAACCAGACTTTCTAATCATGACAATTATTGGAAAGAGACCACAATGACATTTATTTCAAATCATAAACAGAAAATTATTTCAAGTTACATTTCGGCAACTGTCAGCAGTCATCCCGAATTGGAAAAACACCCTACCTTACCTTTAGTCTATCAAAAAAATCGCAATCCTCATCAGGTTCCAATATTGTCGGGCGGAGGTTCCGGTCACGAACCTGCTCATATTGGATATGTGGGAGAAGGAATGCTTAGCGCTGCTATCTATGGCCAATTATTTACTCCTCCTACAAGAACTGAGATCTTAGAGTCCATTCGTTTTTTAAACAATGGTCACGGTGTCTTCATCATTGTAAAAAATTTCGAAGCAGACATCAAAGAATTTAGCTCGGCCATTAACACTGCTAGAAAAGAAGGAATTAAGGTCGGCTATAGTCTAGCACACGACGATATTTCAATTGAACCTCACAATAGATTTCAAATTAGAGGAAGAGGGCTTGCAGGGACAATCTTACTTCATAAAATCCTAGGATTTGCAGCTCAAAATGGTGCCGACATCGAGCAACTAACTGATTTAGGTCATAAGCTTGCTCCCGAAATCGCAACAATTGGCTTTGCAAGGAAATCCGCTAGTCTCCCCCAAGCCACTCGTCCACTATTTAACTTAGAAGAAGGAAATATTTCTTATGGTATTGGGATACATGGCGAAGAAGGTTATCGTATCGTCCCATTCCAATCTTCGGAAATCCTTGCAAATGAAATTATAAGTAAATTAAGATTGCACTATCATTGGAAAAAGGGTGATCAATTTATATTGCTTGTAAATAATCTAGGCACTACTACCAATCTAGAAATGGGCATATTTCTCAATGATCTCCTTCAACTACTAGAAATTGAAGGAGTCACTATTACCTTCATAAAATCAGGCACGTTTATGACCAGTCTGGATATGGCAGGTATATCCGTCACTCTTTGCCCTGTAAAGAATAAGCAATGGTTAGAAGCACTTAATGCTCCAACGATAGCTTTTGCATGGTAATTTGCTTGTATAAATCGAGTAGGGGATAATCTCTAGCCCCTCTCACACCACCGTACGTGCCGTTCGGCATACGGCGGTTCAACTAACTTTTAACGCATGTCGTTCAAGGTAATAATCCAGACACGAAACCAGTCCACGTTTTTCAAGGACTGGTTTTGATATAGCACGTTTAAGTACCGACCTCTGAGCTACTAATTGATAGTGGTCACCCCAGCCAGATACCTTATCTGCTATCCATTTAGGGACCCCTAACTTAAGCAATCCCCATAATCGTCTAGATTTCTTCTTCCATTGCTTCCAAATAATCACTCGTAGGCGAGTACGCAAGCGCTCATCTATGCTGGTGACTATACTTTTCATATTTCCCAATGAGAAATAGTTTATCCATCCTCGAAGGGACAAATTCAGTTGCTCAATACGTCTTGTTAAGTCTATACTCCATTTCCTCTGTGTTAGCTTCTTCAATTTAAGCTTAAATCTCCGAACACTATCTTGATGGGGACGACTTTTCCAACCGTCTGATGATTTCCAGAACCCAAAACCTAGATATTTCAACTCTCTTGGTCTGGTAATCTTAGTCTTGGTCATGTTTACTTTCAAACCTAGCCGTTTCTCAATAAAACGACTGACTGAATACATCACACGCTTAGCGGCAGCCTCGCTTCCGACCGTAATCACACAATCATCTGCGTAGCGCACAAATCGAAGTCCCCTCTTTTCTAATTCCTTGTCCAATTCATTAAGCATGATATTGGATAAGAGAGGAGATAGATTTCCTCCCTGTGGCGTGCCAACTAGCGTTTTATGACGTTGACCGTTAATGATAACACCTGAATGAAGATACTTACGAATCAAGGATTCCGTATCTCCGTCTTCGATAATGTTATGTACTAAGGACATCAATCTATCTTGAGGAACTGTATCGAAAAATTTCTCTAGGTCTATATCCACTATCCACTCATAGCCGTCATTTAAGTACTCTAAGAGCTTCATGATGGCTTTTTCACATGACTTATTTGGTCTGAATCCATAGCTCGTATCTGAGAAATGAGGTTCACAAATAGGGCTAATGACTTGAATAATAGCCTGTTGAATCATTCTATCCATAACTGTTGGAATTCCTAGTTGACGGATGCCTCCGTTTGGTTTAGGAATCTCTACTCTGAGAACTGGTTGAGGCTTATATTTTCTCTGTTTTATCAGTTCCTTAGTCAGGCGCCAGTTTTGTCTGAGATAATTATCCATCTCTCCTATAGTAATTCCATCAATCCCAGCTGAGCCTTTATTGGATTTTACTTGATTGTAAGCTTCCAGCATATTTTCGCGTGATAATATCTTATCTAGCAATTTTGA
The DNA here is from genome assembly GCA_963541545.1 of uncultured bacterium. GTDB lineage: Bacteria > Bacillota > Bacilli > Lactobacillales > Streptococcaceae > Streptococcus. The sequence goes on from CAUTUU010000011.1 coordinate 5,454, forward strand.
CATGTGCGTATTCCTTTCTTGTTTTGGTGTCTGAGGGACATCTTATATTGTGAACCTTCATCTAGTCAATACGTGACAGAGGCCAGTTCTATCAGACCGCTTGTTTTACAGACACAAGTGAAGTAGGATTACTTCAATCTGTCGTTTTCTCTTTCTAGCGACAGACCTCAAACAGTCTATCCCCAGACTGTTTGAGTATTCACCCCTTCGCTCCACTTCCATTACAGAAGTTTCCTCACTACTATGGGCTCGGCTGACTTCTCATGATTCGTTGTTACTACGCTTTCAGCGCTCATGAGACCTCACGGGATAAGTCGTACATCTTTCCTCGTTTACTCTCGTGATTTACGCATATAGGTTACGACTACCTTTTTGGACTTTAGAGTTTGAGGCCCCCTTATCCGCTATATACGCCTTACTATCACGTTCCTGTTCGTAGAGCCACGATTTCGCTATCCCTTCCTCTCCCCGCTACCTCACGATAGTCAGGCTTGGGAATCACTTTTGGGTTCACCGGTAGCGGGTGCCCACGGAGGACTTACACCTCAGATGTACGACATGCCCGTCGTACCTCAAAAGGGCTACATCACTTGATAGCCCTTTGCTTTTATCTTACGTTTAAAAGAACTTATTCTTGACATTTCAAACAGTACATCTATCCCTTACAATTCTTCTGATGAGCTTTGAGTTTTTTCAGAGCCCAATCATAGTGACTGGAGGTGCTACTGACAAAGTAGGAACCTAGACTTGTCCCTCCCGTCCACTTATAGATACCTTTGGTAAAGAGTTCGTCATTGCTAAAAACTTCTATCAACTCTAAAACCTCTCTATGTGATTGTTCTAGGAGTCTAGTCGCTTCTTCTAAGGAGGTTTTCTGGTTCTTCTTCCAAAAAGCGACATTCATTTCCCCATAAGTTTTCCAATTATAAGGTTCAGGGAGAAAAGGTCTTTCGTGACCTTTTTGATTAGAATGAACCCAAGTCAAAAGTAACTGATGCCATTCATAAAGATGGATCAGGACATCTCTTAGATTTTTATCCCTTTTCCAGTGAGCTTCTTTTTTCTTTGGGTCTCTTGAAAAATCAAATGGAGTCTGTAGCTCATCTTCACTTAGTTGGGAGATGAAACGATTGAGCTTTTCATAGTTTTCCTTAGAGGCCAGCATTAACTCCTCTTTTGTTTTTGGTCTAGGCACAGGAGTACTCCCTTCATTTTCAAGTAGGTTGAGGTTTTTTCTTACTTCATTATACCACAGGCAAAAACTGGCTGTTCCTCTCAACAACCAGTTTCTTTATTTTTAAGTTAATTTCTTACTATTCTTCTTCTGAAGGAAAAGCGATACTATAGCCAGCAAAGCAAAGGCAATACCAACATACCAGTAGGATTGATCTAGTGTCGTTGAACGACCTGATAGGTTGACAATGCCACGAAAGAGCATTCCAGCTGTCAGGACTGCAACTGCCGAGTTCCACAAGTTTAGACTGAGTCGCCCTAAGTTTGGGATGATTTTCAACAGTAATGCCAGAATGATACCACCTATTAGAGGAACCACAAAGAGATAGTGCATGTGGAGAGAGGTTTCCCCAAAACTAAAGGACTCGTAGATACGGCTAAATGCTAAGAAGAAAATAGTTAGAAGACTATAACTAACAAGTGTTTTTTTGAGGCGTTTGTTTTTGATTTTAGTAACCGATGTATACAATATCACTCACCGCCCTTTCTGATATCTTGCTTCCACCTGTAGTCGGTTTATTGATCACCTGACCATTGAAGTAGAGAGTTGAGGATCCACCGCCATCAAGGTTGTAGGCTGTCTTCACTCCGTACGACTTCATCACTTCTGCCATCTGGTAAAGAGACAAGCCCTTGCTCTCAGATGTCCGACCATCCGAAACGACAATGATGTAGTGGTTTTCATCGATAATCCCGATTGCTGTACGAGGATTTGAAGCCATAGCCTGACCGACCTCGGTGTTAGTATCAACAGTGATTTCGCCATTCTCAACTAGAGACGGGCCAAACGCCAGTAGATTGACCACACCGTCCTCAACCAACTGGTTGGCTGAAACTTGGTCCTCGTAGATAATTTTAAAAGAGCCGTCCTTATAAATGGCAAGGTCGCCGTTACTAGCGTCTTCACGAACACTGTCCCGATAGACAACTCCATTACGGATAACGTAACCGGAGCTATTGGCTCCATAGTAGTCACCGTTGACGGCAAGAATAGCATTGTTTTCAGCAGCTGTTTCAGAGGTTTTAGCTGTGACATTGGTGCCATAGGAGTTTTGAGCTAGGGCTGTTTTTAGATAATCTGCAGAGCTAAGAGTCACATCCGCCACATAGACCTGTGTTTCATTCACAGTTTTTTCAGTTAGGTTGACACTGATATTTCCATCTGAATAGCTGCTATCTGTCACTTGGGCATTTTTTGCTGCTTGACTTGCTACTACGGTATCAGAGGTAGAGCTGGTATTAGATACAGCGGAAATCGTTTCAGCGAGTACAAAGGTCTTCAACATCGAATAGGTAAAGGAACTTGTCAGGAGCATACCCAAGACCGATGCGTATAAATAGGGTTTCTTTAAAACTTTCATGAGGGACTAAAACTCCTTTCTTTGAAAATATAGCGAGTTTGAACTGTCCATGAGAGGATGAAGAGCAAGATTCCGACAAGAATCTTTGCAATCAGCAAGTTGACTCCAAGACCAGAATTAAAGAGTCGAATTAGAATAGTGTCTAAGATAAAGAGACCAACTGCTAGTCCGAAATAGCCTGATCCTGTTTTAAAACTGCTAGCCTTATTCTTAAAGACCAATTTTTTATTGGTAGAAAAGTTAAAGATGGAGCTAGTCACACGGGCCAAACCATTTGATAATATAAGGCGTAAACCCGATGGAATAAAACTCAGGAATAGAATGGAGAGAGCATAGACCAAATAATCTACGATAAAACTACTAAAAGACGAGAGCGCAAACTTTAAAATATTTTTATAAATCATCAAGCCATCTCGAATAGGTCTAAAGTGAGAAGCCTCATTATCGTTGATATAGACCGTTTCAATTGGAACTTCCAAGATGGGGTAAGCTTGGCTTGCTTCGAGGAGCATGTTCATCTCGTATTCATAACGTTGTCCTTCTATCTTGAGCATAAATGGAATCATATCCGTTGAAAAGGCACGTAATCCTGTCTGTGTATCCGAAACAGCGACACCCGTTTGGATTTTAAATAAGATACGGGTCAAGCTATTTCCAAATCGACTACGCAGGGGAACCTTGCCTGTAAAAGCACGGACACCAAGGACCAATGTATCGGGATTTTCATTTGATTCGGTCAAGGTACGAAAGATGTCCCAGATTCTATGTTGACCATCTGCATCAGCAGTGACCACCGTTCCAGGCTTCTTGAGTGACTGAATGTACTCAAAAGCTGTCTTCAAAGCTTGTCCCTTACCTTGATTGACCTGATGACGGAGTACAGTCCCATAGTTTTCAGCTCGAGCAAAGATTTCTTGGCATTCAGGAGAACTACCATCATCAATCACAATGATCGAAAAATCACTTTTATCGTGAATTTTTTCAATCAGTGTTAGCAGATTAAAATCAGGTTGGTATGCTGGAATAACTAGATAATTCATATCCGCACCTCTTTCTTTTGGTTTGTATAAGTATACGTTCATTTACTTAAAAAATCCTTATAGTTGCTTTTTTATAAAAATAAATTGATGATTTCTCAAAACAGGACATAAAAAGAAAACTCCATAGAAATTATTTCTACAGAGTTAGACTGGTATCTTTATAAAAATAAATAGGGAACTCACTCCTATGTAAGAATGAAAAGCACAAATCTCTATAACTTATCCTTTAATTTCTCAACAAAGAGATAGGCTGCTGGACAGGTCAAGGTATTCTTAATTGTCAAATGATTGATTTGATGGATTTTTTTACGGTCTGTATGGGGAAATTCCCGGCAGGCTTTTGGACGAACATCATAGATAGAACAGAGATTATCTCCTCCTAAAAATGGGCAGGGCATGGATTTAAAAACCTTATCCCCATCTTCATCTACCTGCAGAAACTCCGCTTCAAAAGCTGGTAATTTCATCTTAAAATACTTGGCGATTCGTGTAATATCCGCTTCTTTAAAGTCAGGCCCCAATGTCTTGCAACAGTTAGCGCAGGCAGTGCAATCAATCTCCTCAAAGACTTCTTGGTGAATCTGCTGGGCTAGCTTATCTAGATTTTTTGGTGGCTTTTTCTTTAAGTTGGCTAAAACCTTACGGTGCTCCTTCTGCTTTTGCAAGGCTAGCTGGTGGTAATACTCAATATCAATTTCTTTAGACATGGTTTCTCTCTTATTCTATTTGCTCCCCCTATTATATCATGCCTCTGAACCATTGAAAAGTGGACTTTACAAAACTATACTATTCCCGAATGTATCAAAAAACCTTGCAACTATGTTACAAGGTTAATGACATTAATCGAAGTTAACGTATTCTTTTTGAAGTTCAAGAACTTCTTCCATTGTTGAACACTCTGTAAGGGCACGGTTAGCGTACTCTTCCATCTTAGCAGTATCCAATTTCTTCATCAAACTACGTGTACGAAGGACTGATGTTGCTGACATAGAGAACTCATCCAAGCCCATTCCGACAAGAAGTGGAACAGCTTTTTGGTCACCAGCCATCTCACCACACATACCAGCCCATTTACCTTCAGCGTGTGCCGCCTTGATAACATTGTTGATCAAGCGAAGGATTGATGGGTTATATGGTTGGTAAAGGTATGAAACTTGCTCGTTCATACGGTCTGCTGCCATTGAGTATTGGATCAAGTCGTTTGTACCAATTGACATGAAGTCTACTTCTTTTGCAAATTGGTCTGCAAGCATAGCTGCTGCAGGGATTTCAATCATGATACCAACTTGGATGTCATCCGCAACTGCAACACCTTCAGCAAGAAGGTTTGCTTTTTCTTCTTCATAAACTGCTTTAGCTGCACGGAATTCTTTCAAAAGGGCAACCATTGGGAACATGATACGCAATTGACCGTGAACAGAAGCACGAAGAAGAGCACGGATTTGAGTGCGGAACATTGCATCTCCAGTTTCAGAAATAGAGATACGAAGAGCACGGAAACCAAGGAATGGGTTCATTTCATGTGGCATATCGAAGTAAGGAAGTTCCTTATCTCCACCGATATCCATTGTACGAACAACCACTGGTTTACCATTCATTCCCTCAAGAACAGCCTTGTATGCTTCATACTGCTCATCTTCAGTTGGGAAGTCTTGAGAATCCATGTATAAGAACTCTGTACGGTAAAGTCCAACAGCTTCTGCACCGTTGTTGTTAACACCTTCAACGTCTTTTGGAGTACCGATGTTAGCAGCCAACTCGAAGTGTTTACCGTCAGCAGTCACTGTTTGAGCATCTTTTAAAAGTGCCCATTCAGCTTTTTGTTTAGCATAAGCTTCACCAGCTGCTTTAAATTCTGCCGCTTGTTCATCTGTTGGGTTGATAATCACTTCACCAGTAATTCCGTTAACGGCAAGAATATCACCGTCTTTCACTACTTCAGTGATGTTATTTGTTCCCAATACAGCTGCAATTTCAAGTGTACGCGCCATGATAGCTGAGTGGCTTGTACGTCCACCGATGTTAGTTACAAAAGCTTCTACAAAGTTTTTGTCCAATTGAGCTGTATCAGATGGTGTCAAGTCATGTGCAATCACGATTACTTCTTCGTTGATAGAAGCTGGGTTTGGCAATTTTTTACCAAGAAGGTTTGCCAACACACGTTTTGTCACGTCGCGGATATCCGCTGCACGTTCTTGCATGTATGGGTTGTCTTCCATGCCTTCAAAGATCGTGATGAACATGTCAGTCACTTCTTTAAGACCTGCTTCAGCATTGACTTTCTTAGCACGGATTGTTTCTTTAATCTGACCAATCAATTCTGGGTCAGCAAGAACCATCAAATGAGCGTCAAAAACTTGAGCCGCTTCTTCACCAAGCGTACCTACAGCTTTCTCACGGATAAGAGAAAGCTCGTTTTGAGAAGCTTCAAGAGCTACATCCAAACGAGCCTCTTCTGCGTTTGTATCTTCGACTGAAACAGTCTCGAATGACAAATCCGGTTGAACGAGTAGATATGCTTTTGCAACTGCAACACCGTCAGATGCTGCGATTCCTTTAAGCATTTCTGTCATTTTCCTTATGCCAATCCTTCTTTTTCCATTGTTTCTGAGATTGCAGCGATAGCGTCATCTGCATCTGCACCTTCAGCTGAGATAGTTACGTCAGCACCTTGGCCAACACCAAGACTCATAACACCCATGATTGATTTAAGGTTAACTGATTTACCTTTGTACTCAAGAGTGATATCTGAAGCAAATTTGCTAGCAGTTTGTACCAACAATGTTGCTGGACGTGCGTGAATACCTGTTTCTGCCACTACGTGGAAATCTTTAGAAGCCATAGTTTGACTCTCCTTTTGTTCTTTCTTTTTTGAGTTATATGTGATAACCCTTACAATTTGGTATTATATCATCTTCTAGGATTTTTTTCAAGCATTTTATGGGATTTATTCGATTTCCTTTCAGATAACTTGCTGAAAATCTTCTATCCTAGATAACAAAACACAGGATATAGTTTTTCAAAAAACAAATCATAGGATAATTATCACTATTCCACAAAACAAACACTACATATTGTGTTTTGTGTGCTTGAACAGAAAAATAGACCACTATATTTAGTTTCAAATCGTTGACAAAATTTTAATTTCTGATATACTAAGAAAGTAATCTATTTTGAAAGAGGAGTTACACAATGGTAACCGTTTATTCTAAAAACAACTGTGTCCAATGTAAGATGACCAAACGTTTCTTGGACAGTAATAATGTCGCTTATCGTGAAATCAATCTTGATGAGCAACCTGAGTACATCGATCAGGTTAAAGAGCTCGGTTTCAGCGCAGCTCCTGTTATCCAAACACCAACTGAAGTCTTTTCAGGTTTCCAACCAGGAAAACTGAAACAATTAGCATAATCTTAGTACACCATCCAGAAGAAACTGCTTCTAGGGCTAACTTAGAAGCCTTTCTTTTGTAATTAGATAAGGGAAATTTTATGGGATTAAAACATCTTGAGGACGTGACTTACTTCCGTCTCAATAACGAAATCAACCGTCCTGTTAATGGACAAATCATGCTTCATAAAGATAAGGAAGCCTTGGATGCCTTCTTTAAAGAAAATGTAGTTCCAAACACTATGGTTTTTGATTCAATCAAAGATAAAATCAACTACCTCATTGACCACAACTACATCGAAACAGCTTTTATCAAGAAATACCGTCCAGAATTCTTGGAAGAATTGTCTCAATTTATTAAAGAACAAAACTTCCAATTCAAGTCGTTCATGGCTGCCTATAAGTTTTACAATCAATACGCCTTAAAGACTAATGATGGGGAATATTATCTTGAAAGTATGGAAGACCGTGTCTTCTTTAACGCTCTTTATTTCGCTGATGGGAATGAAGCTGTTGCAATCGATATTGCAAATGAAATCATCCACCAACGCTACCAACCAGCTACTCCTTCCTTCTTGAATGCTGGACGTGCTCGTCGTGGAGAATTGGTATCTTGCTTCTTGATCCAAGTCACTGATGATATGAACTCTATCGGACGTTCTATCAACTCTGCCCTTCAACTTTCTCGTATCGGTGGTGGAGTGGGTATTACCCTCAGCAACCTTCGTGAAGCTGGAGCTCCTATTAAAGGATATGAAGGAGCAGCTTCTGGTGTCGTACCAGTTATGAAGCTTTTCGAAGATAGCTTCTCTTACTCTAACCAATTGGGTCAACGTCAAGGTGCTGGGGTTGTTTACCTCAATGTCTTTCACCCAGATATCATCGCCTTCCTTTCAACTAAGAAAGAAAACGCCGATGAAAAAGTTCGTGTAAAGACTCTTTCACTTGGTGTCGTGGTACCAGATAAATTCTACGAATTGGCGCGTAAAAATGAAGAAATGTACCTCTTCAGCCCATATTCTGTAGAACTTGAATATGGTGTACCATTCAACTACATTGACATCACTGAAAAATACGATGAACTGGTCGCAAATCCAAACATCCGCAAGACAAAAATCAAAGCGCGTGATTTGGAAACGGAAATTTCTAAATTGCAACAAGAGTCTGGTTACCCTTATGTAGTCAACATTGATACGGCCAACCGTGCAAATCCTGTTGATGGTAAGATTATCATGAGTAACTTGTGTTCTGAGATTCTTCAAGTTCAAGAACCAAGCTTGATCAACGATGCTCAAGAATTCCTTCAAATGGGAACGGACGTTTCATGTAACCTTGGTTCAACCAACGTGGTCAACATGATGACTTCACCTGACTTTGGTCGTTCTATCCGTGCTATGGTTCGTGCCCTTACTTTCGTTACAGATAGTTCACACATCGTAGCTGTTCCTACCATCGACCACGGAAATAGCCAAGCTCATACCTTTGGTCTTGGTGCCATGGGACTTCACAGCTACCTTGCCCAACAATTGATTGAGTATGGATCACCTGAGTCTGTTGAGTTTACAAGCATCTACTTCATGCTTATGAACTACTGGACCTTGGTGGAGTCAAACAATATCGCGCGTGAACGTGGTATCACCTTCCATAACTTTGAAAAATCAGACTATGCTAATGGAAGCTACTTTGACAAGTATGTAACTGGCGAATTTGTTCCAAAATCAGACCGTGTTAAAGAACTCTTCAAAGATGTCTTTATCCCAAGTGCTGCTGACTGGGCTGAACTTCGCGACAAGGTTCAAGCAGATGGACTTTACCACCAAAACCGCCTTGCTGTAGCGCCAAATGGTTCTATCAGCTACATCAACGACGTTTCTGCTTCTATCCACCCGATTACACAACGTATCGAAGAACGCCAAGAGAAGAAAATCGGTAAAATCTACTACCCTGCTGCTGGCTTGTCAACAGATACTATCCCTTACTACACTTCTGCCTACGACATGGATATGCGTAAGGTGATTGATGTTTACGCTGCTGCGACTGAGCACGTGGATCAAGGACTTTCACTCACTCTCTTCATGCGTAGTGATATTCCAAAAGGCCTTTACGAATGGAAGAAAGAAAACAAACAAACGACACGTGACTTGTCTATCCTTCGTAACTATGCCTTTAACAAGGGTATCAAGTCTATCTACTACGTCCGTACCTTTACAGATGATGGTGGAGAAGTCGGTGCCAACCAATGTGAAAGCTGTGTGATTTAATCTTTGCTTGAGGAAACTACATTTTCTCAGATTAGTGATTCATTCACCGTGCTAGAATGGAATAAGCATCTATACTATGGAAAAACACAAAAAGTCGGACTTCCGACTTTTTCTGCGATACTCCTCTAGAATTATGATAAAATAGAAATAATTGTGAGTTCGCAATATTAAACACAGAAAGAGATTTCAAATGGAAACTTACTACAAAGCCATTAACTGGAATGCCATCGAAGATGTCATCGACAAATCAACTTGGGAAAAGCTGACGGAGCAATTCTGGCTTGATACACGTATTCCCTTGTCAAATGACTTGGATGACTGGAGAAAGCTATCAAATATAGAAAAAGACTTGGTAGGAAAAGTCTTTGGTGGTTTGACACTTTTGGATACCATGCAATCTGAAACTGGAGTTCAGGCACTTCGTTCAGACATCCGTACTCCGCATGAGGAAGCTGTTTTCAATAACATCCAATTTATGGAATCTGTCCACGCTAAATCTTACTCATCAATCTTTTCTACCTTGAATACAAAGGCTGAGATTGAAGAAATTTTCGAATGGACCAATACCAATCCTTACCTACAAAAGAAGGCTGAGATTGTCAACGAAATCTACCTAAACGGTAGCCCACTTGAAAAGAAAGTTGCCAGTGTCTTCCTCGAAACCTTCCTATTCTACTCTGGTTTCTTCACTCCTCTCTATTATCTTGGGAACAACAAACTAGCCAACGTCGCTGAAATCATCAAATTGATTATTCGTGATGAGTCTGTTCACGGAACCTATATCGGATATAAATTCCAACTCGGTTTTAATGAATTGCCTGAAGAAGAGCAAGAAAAGCTAAAAGAATGGATGTACGACCTGCTCTATACTCTTTACGAAAATGAAGAAGGCTACACAGAAAGTCTCTATGACGGTGTTGGTTGGACGGAAGAAGTCAAAACCTTCCTTCGCTACAATGCTAATAAGGCACTCATGAACCTGGGACAAGATCCACTCTTCCCAGACTCAGCAGATGATGTCAACCCAATCGTTATGAACGGTATTTCAACAGGAACTTCCAACCACGACTTCTTCTCTCAAGTCGGAAATGGTTACCTTCTTGGTGAAGTTGAAGCCATGCAAGATGATGACTACAACTACGGTTTGGACTAATTCACTTATCCCAGAACTGATAACAAATATCATGGTTTGTTTAAAACAACCATGATATTTTTGTTTTTGTTTTCTTTTGTTTTTTTAAATTGATTGATTGAACACTTTATGATAAAATAGTAATAGAAATAGAGGTGATAAGGATGTTAAAGCAGGAAAAACTAGATAATATTCTAGAAACGGTAAATACAAAGGGAACTATTACTGTAAAAGAAATCATGACTCGCTTGGATGTGTCTGATATGACTGCTAGACGCTACTTACAAGAGTTAGCTGACAAGGATTTACTTGTTCGTGTGCATGGAGGAGCTGAAAAAATTCGCACAGGTTCCATTTTAAATAATGAACGTTCCAATATTGAAAAACAAAGCTTACAAATCGCAGAAAAACAAGAAATTAGCCGTTTTGCAGGCCATTTAATCGATGAAGGGGAAACTATTTTTATTGGGCCAGGAACAACATTGGAATCTTTTGCTCGTGAACTTCCAATTGATAATATTCGTGTTGTAACAAACAGTTTACCAGTCTTTCTCATCTTAAACGAACGAAAACTAACAGATTTGATTTTAATCGGTGGAAACTATCGCTCTATCACTGGAGCCTTTGTGGGAACATTAACCTTGCAAAACTTGGCCAATCTTCAATTTTCTAAAGCTTTCGTTAGCTGTAATGGTATTAAGGACAATGCGATTGCGACCTTTAGTGAAGAGGAAGGCGAATCTCAACGCATCGCCCTCAATAATTCCAATAAAAAATACTTACTAGCTGACAATAGTAAGTTCAATAAATTTGATTTTTACACCTTCTACAATATCTCAGATATTGATACCATCGTTTCAGACTCTAAACTGAGCAAAGAAACCTTTGAACAACTTTCAAAACAAACAAAAATAATTCTTTCTAAACCATAAAACGATCCCCACCGATTGGTGGGGATTTTTGTCAACAATTTAATCAATAATCTGAGTTTCCGCTAGTTTCTTGTACCAGTAAGCTGATTTCTTAGAAAATAATAGCTAATAATTAAATCGCTGGGTTCTAACCTGGCTTCCTCCACAGAGCTTGTTATGAATTCAAGCTCAGGAAATTTTGATTGTGCCACCTGATTCATTTCTGGAATCTCTTCTATCCCGATAAAACGAACTTCTTTTTTAGACTTATGACGCTGGTATAATTTACCAATCAGATTACCCGTTGCGGAGCCTAGCTCATAACATAAGGAATGGTCACGAATAAGAAAATCGCTTAGATGACAAACAAGGTCCTATCCTTCATCATATAAAGAAATGGATTGTCTAACATGCTCATCAAAATGTTGAGCTACACCATTACCAAAACTCCATTGTGTTCCATTTTGAATAACAATATCATTTCCAACTTCCATAGACTACTCCTCTTCTCCCTTGACTTTCCAGTTTACCAATACCAATGCTAACACAACCATCGAACCCCCAAGAACCAAATTCAATGTAAATGGCTCATGTAAGCCCATAATAGAAAAGATAGTTGAAAATACTGGAACTAAAAACAAGAAACTGCTGGCTACTGTTGCTCCCCTTTGTCCTAGACTATAAAACCACAGTCCAAACGAACCAACAGACGCAGGAATAATTAACCATATAAACCAAACCCAGCCCCAAAATCCTAAATTTAGAAAGTTATAACTTTCATGCACAGGTATTGAGAATAAGTAAAGGAATACCCCACCTAATAACAATTGCCAAGCTGTAAATATCCATGGACCGTTATCAAAAGGAATTTTCTTGGTGACAACTGTATTGACCGACCAACAAAATGAACCAAGTAAAGCAAACAAAGCACCTAAACTAAACGCAGATACATCTAGTCCTATACAAGTAACAACTCCAGCCACACCTAATACTAAGGCACTTATCTTCTGAATAGTCAATGTATCTTTTAACAAAAAATGTGCTAAGAAAGCTAACCAAAGAGGATTCGTAAATAAGATAATGGAAGACATCGATGATGACACCTCATGAGCTAGGGCAAGATTAAGAAATCCCATGGTTCCAGCTGTCTGTAAGAGCCCGATAGTCACAACCAATATAACCCCCTTTATCTTGCTACCTTGACTTTTAGGGATGATAGTCCCTCCCTTGCCAAATAAAAACGATAATACCAACATCACTAACCCAGCAATAATAAATCGAACACCACCAAGTAATAATGGAGGAGTCTTTTCAACTACTATGAGATATTTCCCAGTTGGAAAAGACGACCCCATAAAAAGTGTGGTAAGTAATATAGAAATCAAAAAAATAAAATTTGAACCTCGTTTCATTTATTTCCCCTTCTTTCAAAAGATATTGATGATATTTTTTGTCTTTTATTCTACTCTTTTAAAAATGAATGTCAAGAGATTTATTAAAAAATTCCAAGATTATTTTTTAAACTCCTATGTATTGAGAAAAAAACAAAAAAAAGCTATACTGGTAATTGTGGATAATGATTATCTTTTTATATGGAGGTACAAACATGCGATTGTCATCAGGTTGGGAACAGTCAGTCTATGTCTTACTCATGTTAGATCAGCTCCCTGAAGGAAAATATATCAATACAATTTCCTTGAGTGAACGGCTAGAAGTTTCAGATTCTTATTTGAAAAAAATTATAAAACTATTAGACAACGAAGGATTGGTTAAATCCGTTAGAGGGAAAAATGGAGGCGTTGCTCTTTCTAAACCCCTCAGCCAAATCACCTTTTACGATGTATTTGTAGCTATAGAAGGAAAAAATCGAATCTTTGAAAGTCAAAATCTTCTAAAAAAATTCTTAGGCAACGAGGAAAGTAAAAAGGCTAAAAGATGCGTCGTAACCAACTCTCTTGATATTATTGAAAACACTTTAGTTGCAACCCTGACTTCTATTACACTCAGCCAGGTAGCCCATCAATCTGAGATTAACTATGATTTAACCGATATCAGAAATTGGGTCAATAAATGCCAAAACTAGCTGTAGAAAAAATTCTTCAGCTAGTTTTTATAAATCCTTGACAAATAATTTTACAAGGACTATACTATATTTGAAGATATAATATATCTTCTATATCGTCAACAATGATATTTCATTGCATACTTTTGGATAGCTAAAGAAAGAAGGTTCTTATGAAAGTTATTTTAGCTACTGACCAAGATGGTTTCCAACTGAAAGAAACCGTCAAACACTATCTGCTTCATTCTGGTTATGAAGTAATTGACCTCAACTCTACACAAGGTTCTGCGGATTTCGTTGATTCTACTATCAATGCTATTACAGAGTTTAGAAAATATAAGCAAGCTCGTGCTATTCTTTTTGACAAGTTTGGACATTCTTTTATGCCTGCTAATAAGTTTAAAGGTATTATCTGCGCCGCTGTTTCCGATGAACACTCTGCCATGATGACTATTCGACACAATTCTACTCCAATCATTACAATTGGTTCTGGAATTACAGGTGATGTTTTAGCAGTTGAAATAGTCAAAGCCTTTCTTGAGCACAACTATGATGCTGGTCGTCACCAAGTTCGCATTGATATGCTGAACAAGCTCTGCTAGGAGGTATTCCCATGAAAATTGCTCTCGGTTGTGATCACATTGTAACAGATGTGAAGATGAAGATTTCAAAACACCTAAAAGAACAAGGTCATGAAATCATTGATGTTGGTACTTATGATTTCGTCCGTACTCACTATCCTATTTATGGTCGCTTAATTGCAGAGGAGGTCGTCAATGGACGGGCTGACTTTGGAGTTGCCCTTTGCGGTACAGGTGTTGGAATTGCTGTATCTGCTGATAAAGTTCCTGGAACTCGAGTTGTACTTGTCGGAGATGTTGCGACTGCTCGTTCCGCTCGTGAAAATCTCAATGCTAATATTGTTGCTTTCGGTGGTGCTATCCTAGGTATCAATTTCATTAACAACATTGTAGATGAATTTATCAATACCAAGTACAAACCAAGTCCTGAAAAAGAGGAATTGATTACGAAAATTGATAAACTATCTGAAGTGAGCCCAGATGTAGCTGCCAATGATCATATCTTCGATGAAGAGAATGGCAAGTGGGATCGTGGAGAATATCACGATTAACTTGTATTACTTCTTATATATTTTATCTAACCTTGAGGATAACTAACTCAAGGTTATTTTTACGTCATCAAAAAAGTCTAGAGATATTTCTATCCCTAGACTGAAGTTATTTTCACAATTTGAGTGCTACACGCGTTCTTTCCATGAAGTCGCTGTTGTTTGAAGAACCTTGTTGAGCTCGTCAATATTTTCAAAACCAGTTGTGCGAAGCCATTCGCGAGCTGCTGCTTCACCATCTTTGATGTAAGCTTCAACTGATCCAGCCCATGTTGCACGGCCACAAAGAACTCCGTTGAAGTTTGCACCTGATTCATGAGCAAATACAAGAGTATCTTGGAAGAGTTTAGCTGATACACCAGCACTCAAATAGATGTATGGCAAGTTAGTTGCTTCATCTTGTGCTTTGAAGAAGGCTGCTGCTTCTTCACGTGTATAAACTACTTCACCTTCAGCGAAGCCTTCAACATATTTAATGTTAACAGGAACTTCAACTTTCAAGACATCAATGTTAAAGCGTGGGTCTGAGAAGACTTTCATCGCACCGATAACTTTGTGTGGTTTTACTTTCGCGTATTCTACAGAACCTGCGTCAGCAATTTTTTCATCGTAAGCAAGGATTTCAAGGAAGAATGGGATATCTTCAGCAACACATTCAGAACCGATACGTTCGATGTATGCTTGTTTTTCTTGGTTAAGTTCGTCTGAGCTATCTACATCATAATAAAGCAAGAATTTAACTGCATCTGCACCTTCTTCTTTAATACGTTTTGCAGACCAAACATCCAAGCAGTCTGGCAAGCGTTTTGTACTTGTTGTGTCATAACCTGTTTTTTCATAAGCAAGGAGAAGACCAGCTTTTTCATCAAGAGCTTTAGTTGCTGGAAGTCCATATTCAGGATCAAGAAGCATTGATGAAGCGTATTTAGTCAATTCATCTGCTACCAAGACTTTCAGTTCTTCCATTTGAGCCACAGTTGGTTCTTCTGTTTGGTGTTGAGCCATAAGGCGTTTCAAAGCACCACGTTGGTCAAATGCAAGAGCTGAGATGATACCATTTTCATCAGAAAGTTTTTCTAAGCGTGCACGTTTTTGTTCTGTTAAAGCCATTTTATACCTCTTTTACTATTAATTGATCATATAGAGCTTGATAGTTGGCCATGTTGACATGACCAGTCATTTTTTCTTGAGCATTGAGCATACCAAGGACATTTGCCTTGATGAGTAATTCTGCATCCGATTCTTTATGAAGTAGTCCTGAAGAAATCCCTGCTACAGTCGAATCTCCAGATCCGACAGGGTTAACCACTTGAATTCTAGGAATATCCACCTTGTAGAAAGTATCCCCATGTTTGGCGAAGGCACCGTTGGCACCAAGTGAAACGATAATCCATTCAATACCTGCAAACAAAGGTTCTTGGAGAACTTCTTTTAATTCATCCAAATCCTCGGAAACTTCTCTTCCTAGAAGCTGAGATAATTCCTCATTATTTGGTTTGATGACTGTTGGTTTGTGTGATGATTCAAGAACAGCCTGAAGAGCTACACCTGAACAGTCCAAAACTACAGGTTTGGCAGCTTGATTAGCAAGTTCTAGCAAGCTCGCATAGTAATCAACTGGAAGACCAGCTGGGAGACTACCTGAGATGGCTACTACTTCAACTGACTCCAGAAGATTTTTGAAATGTTTCAAAAAGTCTTGACCTTCCTGTTCCAATACTACAGGACCTTTTTCAAGAACTTCTGTTTGGTTGTCTCCGTGGAGAATAGCGATACAGTTCCGAGTTTCTCCCTCAATTGAGAAGAAATCTTTCTTAACCTTATCATCGATATTTTCAACCAAAAACTCACCAAGTTTACCACCTACTAAACCAGTAGCAAGAACAGAATCGCCAAATTCTGAAAGAACTCGAGTAACGTTTAGTCCTTTCCCACCAGCTGTTTTGGTTACATCTACCACACGATTGACAGTATCAATCTTCAACTCATCCAAAGGATAGGAAATATCGATGGATGGGTTCATTGTGACTGTTAAAATCATAGGTCACCTCTTAGTCGTGGTATTCTCCGCGATCCCATTTTTCAAGGAATTCTGTAAAGAAGTTTGCGTCAGCTTGATGAGCATTGTGACTTTCCACATGTTCAATTTTCGCAATCAATTTTTTGTTTTCTTCAGTTGGTTTGTATTCAGCATGGATGAAAGCTTCGATGATATCACACATAAGCAATTCACCAGTAATTTTACCACCAAAACCGATAACGTTAGCGTTCAATTGTTCTTTAGCATAAAGAGCTGTTGTCATATCACGAACCAAGGCAGAACGAACACCAGGAACTTTATTTACAGCGTTGTTGATACCAACACCAGTACCACAGATACATACTCCAAGATCAGCTTGACCGCTAGTTACAGCTTCACCAACTTTTTTACCAAAGATTGGGTAGTGAGTACGTGTGTGGTCATAGGTACCAAAGTCAATGACTTCATATCCTTTTGATTTCAAAAATTCTGAAACCGCCATTTTTTCATCTGTTACGATGTGGTCACATCCAATTGCAATTCTCATTAGTTATTCCCTCCGATTAATTATATAAATCTAATATCATTTATCCTTACTCAATAAAAATCAAGATTAGCTTAGGAAGCGAGCTGCAAGCATAACTGAGGTTAGCTAAAGTGAGCTGACGACAGATTATCTTGATTTTTGAAGAGTATTAGCACATTTTGTTCAACATATCGACCCTAATTTGGTGACGGCCACCGTCGTATTTACCGTTAACAAATCCTTTAGCAATGTTTTTAGCCAATTCATCACCAACAAGTTGTGCACCCATAGTGATCATACGTGAGTTGTTGTGACCACGAGTCATATAAGCTGAACGTTCGTCAGATACTTCTGCAGCAACCATTCCTTTGATTTTAGTTGCAACCATGAATGGACCAGCACCATAAGCATCAATCACGATACCAAGGTTTTGTTCTTCTTTGTTTACTTCTGCAGCAACAGCAAGAGTCACATCAACAAAGTCTTGACCTTCAGCCGTAACATCCACAACGTGGAAGTTTTCTTTTTCCAAGAAGTCTTTCACAACTTCTTTCAATCTCAAACCTGCAGCATCTGCACCGATAACAATAGACATATTGTATACTCCTTTTTATTTTTCTAGGCTAGTAAAGACTTTTATAGTTAGAAGTTTACCTACAAAAGCTTTCTAGCAGTTTATTGACAAATTGGATTGAATGAGATGACTTACACCTTATTCAAGTTTAGGAAATCAAATTCCTAGAAATAATCTCTCTCCACGAAAGAGAATATAACAAGTGATTATTTGTTTGTTACAAACATCATTTGTTTCTTACAAACATAATATACTCCTATTTTCTGAAAAAGTCAACAGTTAATGTTTGTTTTTGTGTTTTTTTATCTAAAAGATTTCGATATCAAAACCAATTTGATCCACTTGACCAGGTTCTAGGAGACGAACATTCTTCTTATCTTCTAGATGATCTCCTTCTTCAAGGGATGTTGACAAACCTGACCATGGTTCAAAGGCAATGAAAGGCCCTTTATTCAAAGTTGACCAGACAATGAGGTTTGGAAACTCTGCAAAGTGTACTTTCAACCCTTTATCATGTTTACGAGAACGAAGGGCAATTGTTCTAGATTGCAATTCATCTAAGGTAACTGCATCAGTACTGAAAAGATCATAACTGAGGTCTAATTCTTTTTGACCTTCTAACCATGGACTTCTATCTTGGAAATCCAACATACCTGTTTCTGGGAAAGGGCGTGGAACAGAGCAAATTTCTTCTTTCTCAAACTCTAAATAGTAGTCTTCATAGACTTCATCATCAAGTAGAGGACAATTAAAGCCTGGATGTCCACCAATAAAGTAAGGCATAATCTTGCTAGTTTCTTTATTGAAAATCTTGTATTGAGTTCGTACTGTCTTGCCAGTCAGGATATAAGTGATTTCTAGGCGGAAATGATAAGGGTAGTTCTGATAGCTATTCTCATCGTCTTCAATTGCAAAAGTTACACTGTTTTCCGTTTGTTCAACTAATTCAAATTCTTTCTTACGAACCAAACCATGACGAGGAATCTTTCCTTTGCTTTCTTGCCCTTTCTCATCTATATAGAAAGCAGTATCCTCTCTCAATGAACCACAAATGGGAAAGAGAACAGGAGCTTGTCCACTCCAATAAGTAGCATCCCCTTGCCACAAATACTCAAGACCTTCAGAATCTTTTATAGAAGAAAGAGCCCCACCAAAACTGTTAAATTGAACACTTAATTGTTCTGATTTTAATTCAATTACCATTATTTTCTCCGATTTCTTAATAGTTTATAAAAAACTAGGCTGTCACTCCTAATGGTATGACAACCTAGTTTCAACAATTTACACTCTGCGAAAATCCAATTCAAACTTCGTCAGCGTCGCCTTGCCGTACTTTAGTACAGCCTGCGGCTAGCTTCCTAGTTTGCTCTTTGATTTTCATTGAGCTTACATTTTATAGGAGCGCATTATTTTGCTTTTGCTGCGTACTCTTCGTTACGTTTGATCATTTGTTTTCTGTACCAAGCAAAGATACCGATATAGAATACAAGGAAGACTACAGCACCAAGGATTGCTTTGATATCACCTGTTGTAGTGTTACCAATTGTCCAACCAAGAAGTTTTTCGATTGGTCCTTCAAGAGTTGAGTGAGTAATCAATTGAGTTTGGCTCACACCTTCTGGGAAGGCACCTACACCTTTAGCAAGTTCAGTTGCAAATGGTGCGATAAGTGTACCTGAAAGAAGGAAGAGTGGCAACAAGAGAGTTCCGAAGATAATCATACGGAGCAATTTACCACGAGTAACAACCAAGAGAGCTGGAGTCACACCCATAGCGATGATACCAGCAAGTGGCAAGATACCATTTCCGACATTTGAAAGAAGCACTGCTTCAACCAACATGATTGGTGCAAGTACGTTGGCACAAGCCCAGATTTCAGCACGACCAGCGATGAATGGCCAGTCAAGACCGATGTTGAATTTACGTCCTTGAAGACGTTTAGTAGCAACGTTTGTAATACCTTGTGAAAGTGGTTCTACGGCTGCGATGAACCATGAACCGATCAATGAGAAGAGCTCCAAGCAGACACCGGCAGTCAAACCAAGTGACAACCAACCTTTAATAACAAGTTCCCATGAAGATGCATCTTCTACTCCAGCAACTGGATGTGGAGTACCCATCAAACCGATAACAATACCAAGGATGAAACCGATGAAGAATTTAGATCCCCAGAAACCGATTTTCTTGTTCAATTTAGCAGCATCAAAGTCATATTTATCAAGACCTGGGAAGAATTTTTCAAAAATCTTATCCAAAACCATGATAACTGGGTTCATCATGTAGTTCATGTGAGTTGAAGTCATTGGTGATGAACTTGGTGCATTAAGAAGGTCATCGAATGTAGGTTTCATCAAGTCAGAGTTGATGATTTTAAGAACCCCTACAAGTACAACTGCTGCAGTAGCGATGAAGAGTGAAACCCCTTGGCTAACTCCGTTGTTATCTGCATACCATTTAATCAAAAGACCTGTGATAGACAAGTGCCAGATATCGAAGATATCAACGTCAAGTGTATCAGTTTTCTTCATTGCAAGCATCACTACGTTGACAATCAACATGATGAGCAAGAAGTAAAGTGTCCAAGCAGAACCCCAAGTGATTGTAGCAAGTGGTGCCCAACCAACGTCGGTGATGTTCAATTGAATACCAGTATTTTCAACGAATTTTGCAAGTGATGCTGAGAAAGCTCCGTTGAGCATACCGATGATAGCACCGATACCAGTAAGAGCGATGGCAAGTTTGATACCACCTTCAAGCGCTTTGGAGAATTTCACTCCAAAAAGTAGAGCCAATACTGTCAAAATGATCAGCATGATGATTGGTCCACCCATATCCAAGATAGGTTTGAACAGCTTATTGGCTAGTTCGATAATGACATCCATAATAGTTCCTCCCTTTTTATAGTTATATGAATGTTGACAAATTTAAATTAGTTCAATCCATGTTCTTTGATAGCTGCTTCAATATTATCAAATACTGGAGCACTCATGGCTGGGATACGGAATAAGATTGGTCCAGCTTCGATAACTGGGATACCTGGGTCAAAACCAAGGTCTGTTGCAGCAATTGGTGTGAAGATGTCATAACCTTTGATAAGGTCTTCGTTAACGTCTTTTACCATAACTGCATCACAGTGAACATCGTAACCACGGTTTGAAAGTTCTTCTTCAAGAGCACTTTTAATTTGGTGGCTTGAGTTAACACCTGCACCGCAGGCAGCAAGAATTTTAATCATATGGATTTCCTCCGATTTAATATTTTTAATTGACAAGATTAAGCGGTTGCTTCAGAGATATAATCATAGAGGGCTTCTGGTTCAGAAATTTTAGCCAAATCTTCCAAATGGCCATTTCCTGTAAAGAAGTCCATTAACTGAGCAAGAATGTTGGTTTGACTTGAACTTGAGTTATTAATGATAAAGAAGAGCAAAGATACCTCTACTTCCTTATCTGGTGCAATCATATTGTGGAAAGTCACTGGTTTTTCTAATCGAACCACTACAACTTTTTCAGCTAGATTATGAACAATATCTGTATGAGGAATAGCCACATTCGGCAAATCCTTACCCAAAAATTCCATATCTAAGCCAGTTGGAAATGACTTTTCACGCGTGATCAAGGCTTCACGATAGGTTGGAGTTACGATTTCTCGTTCTTCCAATAAAGTTGCAACCTGATCAAAGAGATGTTCTTGATTATCCGCTTCTAAGCAAAACACAAGGTTTTTGTCAAAGAAATGATCTAATCCCATAAGGTTTTCCCTTCTTTCCATTAACTTTATGCTATAAGTATAACACTATATGAAATCGTTGTCAATCATTTTCTGTTGTTTTTTGTCCTTTTTTTGATTTTTTTGTTTACTTTTTATTTATACAATCAAAACAAACAATCAAAACAAACAATCAAAAGCTTTTAAAAGATAAAAAAACAGGTCTATTTAAGCCTGTTTTAGTATTCTCTTCTTATATTAACGTCCTATAAATAATAAAAAGTTATTTTAAAAATTTACTCTTCATCCATGCTCAAAACGCTGAGGAAGGCTTCTTGTGGGACTTCTACTGATCCAATGGCTTTCATGCGTTTCTTACCAGCCTTTTGTTTTTCAAGGAGTTTACGCTTACGAGAAACGTCACCTCCGTAACACTTAGCAAGTACGTTCTTACGAAGGGCCTTGATATCTGTACGCGCCACAATCTTGTGTCCAATAGCTGCTTGAATTGGCACCTCAAATTGTTGACGAGGGATGATTTTCTTGAGCTTATCAACGATAAGTTTCCCACGTTCGTAAGCAAAATCCTTATGAACGATAAAGCTGAGGGCATCCACCTTGTCTCCATTGAGAAGGATATCCATTTTGACTAGCTTAGATGGGCGGTACTCTGACAATTCGTAATCAAAACTGGCATAACCACGTGTCGAAGATTTAAGTTTATCAAAGAAGTCAAAGACGATTTCAGCAAGAGGAATTTGATAGATGACATTGACACGATTATCATCAATATAGTCCATAGTTACAAAGTCACCACGCTTGCGCTGAGCCAATTCCATTACTGCTCCGACAAATTCCTGCGGTACCATGATTTGAGCTTTGACATAAGGCTCCTCAATGGTCGCAATCTTGGTTGGGTCTGGGAACTCAGACGGGTTAGACACATCCATAGACTCACCGTCGGTCAAATTAACCTTATAGATAACAGACGGAGCTGTCATGATAAGGTCAATGTTGAACTCACGTTCCAAACGTTCTTGGATAACATCCATATGGAGAAGTCCAAGAAAACCACAACGGAAACCAAATCCAAGTGCCTGAGATGTTTCTGGTTCAAACTGCAAGCTGGCATCATTCAGTTGCAATTTTTCAAGGGCTTCACGTAGGTCATTGTACTTGTTTGATTCGATTGGATAGAGACCCGCAAAGACCATCGGGTTCATCTGCTTGTAGCCATGTAATGGCTCTGCCGCAGGATTGGTTGCCAAGGTAACGGTATCACCCACACGAGTGTCCTGAACCGTCTTGATAGAAGCTGCAATATAACCAACATCACCAGTCGCGAGAAAATCACGACCAACTGCTTTGGGTGTGAAAATCCCAACTTCAGTAACATCAAAGGTCTTACCATTGCTCATAAGCTGAATCTTATCGCCAGGTTTGACCACTCCATCCATGACACGCACTTGGAGGATAACCCCACGGTAAGCATCGTAAACAGAGTCAAAAATCAAGGCCTTCAGTGGTGCCGTCACATCACCTGTTGGCGCTGGCACTTTTTCTACGATTTGCTCGAGGATTTCTTCAATACCGATACCAGCCTTGGCAGATGCTAAGACTGCTTCACTGGCATCCAAACCAATGACGTCTTCAATCTCTGTACGCACGCGCTCAGGATCTGCAGCTGGCAGGTCAATTTTATTAATGACTGGCATGATTTCCAAATCATTGTCCAAGGCCAGATAAACGTTAGCAAGGGTTTGAGCCTCAATTCCTTGGGCAGCATCGACAACCAAAATAGCCCCCTCACAGGCAGCTAGCGAACGCGAAACTTCATAGGTAAAGTCCACGTGCCCAGGTGTGTCTATCAAGTGGAAAATATAAGTTTCCCCATCTTTAGCAGTATAATTGAGCTCGATGGCATTCAACTTAATAGTAATTCCACGTTCTCGCTCTAAATCCATGCTGTCCAAAAGCTGGGCCTGCATTTCACGACTTGAAACCGTCTCTGTCTTTTCCAAAATGCGGTCTGCTAGAGTCGACTTTCCGTGGTCAATATGGGCGATAATAGAGAAGTTACGGATCTTCTCCTGTCGTTTTTTCAATTCTTCTAAGTTCATGATTCTCTTCCTTTCAGGGTATCTATTTATTATAAATTGTTTTTGACTTTTTGACAAGACCATACCCTGCTAGGAGTACTAATCTTCAGCGACAAAGCCGTCATTTTCGATAAAGTGATGTTCTGTCATTCCTTGGTCTGTAAAGACAATCCCATGAAGAACACCACCATAGACAGCTCCTCCGTCCATGCCAATCTTGCCATCTTCTGTAGTCCAAAGTTCAGCTGTACCTCGGTCTTGCTTCAGCAAACCATAAACCGGTGTATGTCCGAAGACAATGGTTTTTCCAGTATGATTTTCGGCTTCGTGGAATGGTTTTCTAAGCCAGACTTTTTTATAATCTGTAGTTTCATGCCAGTCATCCAAGGTCAAATCAATACCTGCGTGAACAAAGATATATTTGTCTGTCTCTACTACAAATGGCATTTGACGAATAAATTCGACCAAATCTGCAGCTTCAGTAGCGACACGCTTGGCATCTTCTACTCCATCAACTGGGGCATCCAAGGGACGACCTAAGATAGAGTTAATGGTTGTATCTCCGCCATTGCGACGATAGTGGTCATAGCTTTCTTCTGGGTCATCGAGCCAAGTCAAAAACATATACTCGTGGTTTCCTGACAAACAGATAGCTCCTTGATTATCGACCAAGTCCTTAACCATCTCTAGAACACAGCGACTATCTTCACCGCGGTCAATCAAGTCCCCTAGAAAGAGCAACTGGGTCTGACCATCCCATGTTTTAAGAAGGTCTTCCAGCATCCCAGCTTTTCCGTGAACATCTCCAATTACATAATAGTCTGTCATCTTATTTCTCCTTGTTTCTCAACAATTCTCTGGCTTGCGTCAGGGCTGCTTCCGTCACATCATCACCTGCCAACATCTTGGCAACTTCCTCCACTCGCTCTTCAACCGTCAAAAGACGAACAGTCGAAACTGTTGAATGCTCATTGCTAATCTTCTCAATAAAGAATTGATAATCTGCAATCGCAATCACTTGTGGCAAATGGGAAATAGCTAGAACCTGACCATGCTGGCCAATCTTGTGAATCTTCTGCGCAATAGCCTGAGCAACACGGCCTGAAACTCCCGTATCCACTTCATCAAAGACAATGCTAGTCTTGCCTTCTTTACGTGAAAAGGCAGATTTAATTGCTAGCATGAGACGAGATAATTCCCCACCAGACGCAACCTTGACCAAGGGTTTAAAGTCTTCGCCAGGATTGGTTGAAATGTAAAACTCAACTGTTTCATTGCCCTCACGGCTGAATTTGCCCTTGCTAAAACGAACCTGAAACTGAGCTTTTTCCATATAAAGGTCCTGTAGTTCTTGTTTAATCTCAGCTTCGAGTTGCTGGGCCAAATCATGACGAGCAGATGCAAGCTGGCCTGCCAAATCAACAAGATTGACTTCTAACTTCTTAAGCTCTGCTTCCATGTCCTCAGACGAAAGATTATTGCCTGTCAAAAGATTGTATTCTTCCGTAATCTTGGCAAAATAAAGCAAGACATCGTCTACAGTCCCACCGTACTTACGGGTAATGGTATGAAGGAGGTCCAAACGATTCTCAACCTGCATGAGACGATTGCCGTCAAAATCAAGGTCCTCAATAATAGCTTCCAAACGTTTGCTAATGTCTTCTAAGACATAGTAGGTCTCAGACAGAGAGCTTGAAATTTCACGGTACTCAGGGTCATACTCTTCGACACTTTCCATGTCATTCATGGCCGAACGAACATTGGCCAGACTTGAAAAGTCTTCATTGTCCAGCATGCTGTAGGCATTGGTCAGCGTATCTGCAATATTTTTATGGTTGAGAAGTTTCTCTCGTTCTTGGTTGAGAGCCAAGTCTTCCCCTGCTTGCAAGTTGGCTGCCTCAATTTCTGCCATTTGAAATTCCAACATTTCGATACGGGCCTTATGTTCCTGTTGGTTTTTCTTGACTTCCAGAACCTGCTTGCGCATTTTTCGATAGGCATCAAAACTCGTCTGGTAGGTTTCTTTTAAGTCCCAAAAAGCTGCGTCGCCAAATTCATCCAACATCTGGATGTGCAGTTGAGGACGCATTAACTCCTCTTGGTCATACTGACCATGAATATCCACAAGATGTTGCCCGATAGCACGCAAAACAGACAGATTGACCATCTGACCATTTACACGGCTTATACTACGACCATTTTGCAAGATTTCTCGACGGATGATAATCTCATCACCCAATTCCAAACCTTGCTCATCAAAAATTTCCTGTAAAAGGCGACTATTTTCAACTGAGAAAAGTCCCTCAATCTCTGCCTTTGGTGCACCATGACGAATAACATCTGTCGTCGCACGAGCTCCCAACATCATATTCATGGCATCAATGATAATCGACTTCCCTGCACCTGTTTCACCAGTCAGGACAGTCATTCCCTTTTCAAAATTGAGGGAAATAGCCTTAATAATGGCAAAGTTTTTTATCGAAATTTCAAGTAACATATAGACCTACCAATTTTTTACTTGTTCAAAGATTTCCTCAGCTAGACTTTCACTTCTGGCAATGACTAAAATCGAACTATCATCAGCCAAACAGCTAAAAATCTTGTCAGCAAAAGTCTCAATTAACTGAGCTTTTACAAAAGCCGTATTTCCTGGGATAACTTGGAGATTAATCATCTTGTCCATCAATTGAGCAGATTCGATATTGTCTTCAGCCAGTTGCAAACTTTTTACGATTGACTTTGGCAATTCATAGACATAGGTGTTATCTCTCAAAGGAATTTTGACAATCCCTAGTTCTTTGATATCTCGGGATACAGTTGCCTGAGTGGCAGTAATACCTGCCTCTTTCAAATGTTCTACGATTTCTTCCTGCGTACCGATTTGATAATCTGTCACAAATCGTCTAATTTTTTCAAGTCTCTCTTTTTTATTCATTTTTAAATTGACTATGCGCCCTCTCTACTACTTCTTCAATCTCAGCAAGAACCTGATTGCTTGCTGACTCTTCTTTTTTCAAATACGCTAAAAACTCAATATTTCCATGACCGCCTTGGATAGGAGAAAAATCCAAACCAAGGACTGAAAAGCCTTCCTCTACTGCCATAGCTGTGACAGATTCAAGGACATTCTGGTGAACCTTGGCATCGCGAATAATTCCATTTTTCCCAATCTGCTCACGTCCTGCCTCAAACTGAGGCTTAACTAGAGCCACAACCTGACCTTGATCGGCTAACACTCGGTGCAAGGCTGGCAAAATCAGACTGAGGGAAATAAAACTGACATCAATACTGGCAAAGATCGGTTCCTTTTCGAAATCGGTCTTTTCAGCATAGCGGAAATTAAACTGTTCCATACTGACAACTCGTGGATCTTGGCGTAATTTCCAAGCCAACTGATTGGTACCGACGTCAACTGCAAAGACTAACTCAGCACCATTCTGTAACATGACATCGGTAAAACCTCCAGTAGAGGCTCCAATATCAATCGTTGTCGCCCTTTCTACTGACAAATCAAAGATCTCCAAGGCCTTCTCCAATTTCAAGCCACCACGACTCACATACTTGAGTTTTTCACCCTTGAGTTTTAGCTCGGTGTCATCTGGAATTTTCTCTCCTGGTTTATCAAACCGTTCTCCATTCATAACTGCTACAACTAGACCAGCCATGACACCACGCTTGGCCTGTTCTCGCGTTTCAAACAAGCCCTGTTTATAAGCTAGTACATCCACTCTTTCCTTAGCCATTGATTCTCAAACTTTCTACTACTCTTACAATCGAT
Source organism: uncultured bacterium (assembly GCA_963541545.1). Lineage (GTDB taxonomy): Bacteria > Bacillota > Bacilli > Lactobacillales > Streptococcaceae > Streptococcus. The sequence goes on from CAUTUU010000011.1 coordinate 32,678, forward strand.
TCTGTTTCAAAGGGAATCTGCTGGGCAATTTCTTCTAATTTGGCATTAGCTTGATCCAAGGTTTGGTTACAAAAGGCAACAGCCTCTTCCAAGCCCAACAAGGCTGGATAGGTTGATTTTTCAGCCTGCAAGTCCTTTTGCGGTGTCTTGCCAATTTCCTCAAAACTAGCTGTCACATCCAGTACGTCATCTCGAACTTGAAAAGCAAGCCCAATCAATTCACCAACAGTTTTCAGTTTTGCCTGCATCTCAGGTGCCAATTCAGCTATGATAGCAGCTGCTTGGAAGGGATAAGCTAGTAATTTTCCAGTCTTATTGGCATGAATGGTCTGAAGTTCTTTCAAGGACAAATGCTGGTGTTCGCCCTCCATGTCCAAAACCTGCCCTGCAACCATCCCCAGACTACCTGACGCAAGGGATAAGTTGGCAATTAAGTCCACCTTAATCTGACTTGGCAAATCTGCCTGCGCTATCAAGGCATAGGGATCTAAGAACAAGGCATCTCCAGCCAAAATGGCCATCGCTTCACCGAATTTCTTATGATTGGTCAAACGTCCCCGACGATAATCATCATCATCCATGGCAGGAAGGTCATCGTGAATCAAGCTCCCTGTATGAATCATTTCCAAGGCAGCGGCCACTTGCGCGTGAGCAGGTTTAATAGCGACCTGCAATGCTTCCAAAACTTCTAACAAGAGAAAAGGGCGAATACGCTTGCCACCAGCATGAATGGAATAGAGAACTGACTCTCGCAAACTAGAAGCAAACTGCTGGTCTCCATAAAAGTCTTCCAAGGCCGACTCGACAAGAGCTAATTTTTCTTGCTTCTTCATTCAAAATCACTTTCTGTTCCGTCTTCTTGCATGACCTTGACCAAGGTCTTTTCAGCCTTGTCCAGCGTCGCTTGGAGCTCTTTTGACAAGACCATGCCCTTTTGAAAGGCTGTAATCGCATCTTCTAGAGCAATTTCACCATTTTCCAAACTTTGGACAATGATCTCTAGCTCTGCTAGATTTTCCTCAAATTTCTTTTGTTTTGACATCTTTAACCTCTAATTCTACTTGACCATCTCGCATCAAAAGCGTCACTTGGTCTTTTTTCTTCAAACTCTCAACCGAATCTACAACGGACTCTTCTTTTTTGACAATAGCATAACCACGCGCCACGATTCGACTGGTATCCAGCATCAGTAAGGCTTCTGATAATCTCTTAACCTCAGCAACCTTGGCATCATAAACCAGCGCCATTTGGCTACGTATGAGCTTGTCCAACTGACCTAGACGGTCTTGATAGCGTTGGATTTTGGTAACGGGTGATAATTGGACTAGTCGATGCGTCCTTACTTGTACTATCTGTTTGTTATCAGAAATCCGTGTTCGCAAACTTTGTTTTAAGCGCAGTTGCAGTTGATCCAAGCGTTGCATATAGCCATCATACAAACGCTCTGGCTGTCTAAAGATAACAGACTGACTGCATTTTTTCAAAGCTTCTTGTTTCTTAGATAGGACATTTCGGACTGCTGTTGCCATCCGTTTTTCTTGATTTTGCAAATGAGCTAATAGATCCAACTTGGTAACAGGTGTTGCCAGTTCAGCAGCAGCTGTTGGTGTCGCAGCGCGACGATCTGCCACAAAATCCGCCAAGGTCACATCCGTCTCATGCCCCACACTGGAAATAACTGGTAAAAGAGATTCAAAAATAGCCCGTACCACAATTTCTTCGTTAAAGGCCCAGAGATCCTCAATGGAACCACCACCACGACCAATAATGAGCAAGTCCAAATCGTCCCGTTGATTAGCACGCGCAATATTACGAGCAATTTCTTCTGCCGCTCCATCACCTTGAACCTTAGTTGGATAAAGTAAGATATCGACACCTGGAAATCGCCTGCTGACGGTCGTGATAATATCTCGAATAACGGCTCCACTGCGACTGGTTACCACACCAATTCTCTTAGAAAATTGGGGCAGAGGTTGCTTGAAGCGTTCTTGAAACAGACCTTCTTCCGTCAATTTTTTCTTGAGTTGTTCAAACTGAATCGCAAGCGCACCAACTCCATCAGGCTCTGCCTTTTCAATGATGATGGAGTAGCTACCACTCGGCTCATAGACCTGCACACGCCCAATCACATTGATCTTCATTCCTTCTTCAAGGTCAAACCCTAATTTCTGATAAATCCCAGACCAAATAGTCGCTTGAATGACTGCATGGTCATCCTTTAGGGAGAAATATTGGTGAGTAGGTCGTTTACGAAAGTTGGAAACTTGACCAGTTAAATAGACCCGTTCCAAGTAAGGGTCTTTATCGAATTTCATTTTCAGATACTTGGTCAAAGTTGTTACCGATAAATACTTTTCCATCTCCACCTACTATTCATTTTCTTGCTCTTTCATGGGTATTATTATACCAAAAATATGCCTAAAAATCTCCATTTATGTACCATTATGAGGGAAAAATAGAAAAAGGAGGCAAGACCTCCTCATCTGATTATTTGCTGTTACGAGCTTCTTCCAAAATCTTTTCAATCTTGGTCGTCAACAGGTCGATAGCAACAGTATTGCTGACCCCTTCAGGAATGACGATATCCGCATAACGCTTGGTTGGCTCGATAAACTGATGGTACATAGGTTTGACCACACCTAAATACTGGTCAATAACGCTATCAAGGCTACGGCCACGCTCTTCCATATCACGCTTGATACGACGAATAATGCGCACATCATCATCCGTATCTACAAAAATCTTGATATCCATCAAATCGCGCAGGCGCTTGTCCTCCAAGACCAAAATCCCCTCAACGATAAAGACATCTTGAGGCTCCTGACGATAGGTCTTGCTGCTTCGTGTATGCTCTGTATAGTCATAAGTCGGAATGTCCACCGGACGCCCTGCCAACAATTCCTTAATCTGCTCGATCATCAAGTCTGTATCAAAGGCAAATGGATGATCATAGTTGGTTTTGACACGCTCTTCAAAGGTCAAATGAGACTGATCCTTGTAGTATGAATCATGCTCAATCATGGAAATCTTTTCATCAGGGAAATGCGATAAAATAGCTCTTGAAACACTGGTCTTACCACCTCCAGAACCACCTGTCACTCCGATAATGATTGGTCTATTTTGCATGCTATCCTCCGTTTTTTTATCCGTCGTCTATTCTATCACATTTTTTGCAAAATTTATAGTCTGATTTGGATAGTCTAGGGGAAACAATACTCCCGGTAACTTCTCAAAGCAACTTCCACTTGCCTGACCAAAGTGGAAATTAGTCTAAAACGGATTTTTATGGTGGAATTAAGTGTGAGACGTTTGAATTAGAAATGAGGCTCACTATGACAAAACATAAACACCTTACCCTTTCAAATCGTAACGATATCCAACTGGGCTTAGAGCGCTGTGAAACCTTCAAAGCTATCGGGCAACTTATTCTAAAAGACCCGACTACTATTTCTAAAGAAGTCAAACGAAATAAACAAATTAGAGACTCTACCTCTAACAACCTTCCTTGCCCTTTACTCGATAAGGCTCCCTTTGTCTGTAATGGATGCCCTAAAAGAAGACAAAACTGTGGCTATCAGAAAATCTTCTATCTCGCTAAACAAGCTCAAAAGCAGTACGAACAAACTCTTGTTGAAGCTCGTGAAGGAACTCCTCTCAATTCCAAGA
>CAUTUU010000012.1:0-36199 GCA_963541545.1 uncultured bacterium
GGGCAATCTTAGAAGGCTCAGATTGTTGCATTGGATTCAACATGATACCTGAAAGAAGACTAGGATCAACATTTGGATGAAGGAATTTCTCACCACCACCTAATATTAAGTGTTGTTTAGAATTATCTGTAACAGGCCAATTGACCCATAGAGAAACTGGACGATAGGTCTTACCACCTGCAGTCAGGTTGTTCTTAAGGTTAGAGAGGAAGCTTTCGGATACTTCACCCCAGATCTTACCACCAGTAAGGGTCATAGAGGTTGAAGTTGGAAGATTTTCATTGAGCGCTTTCAACTCATCTTCACGGCCATTACCCCAATATTGACCTGGGACAAAGATCATTTCCTTACGAAGGCCACCATAAGTTGCTTGTTTTTCAGTCAACCAGTCTGTCATGTCCTTCATCAAGCGGTTGTAGCTATTGTAGCCACCAACTGGACTTGGGGCATCATCGGCCAAAATACCGAACTCACGAACACCGACATCCATCAATTGAGTGAATTTAGCCTTAATAGTTTCAAGGTCTTTTTGGTAGTCAGCATCGTTGCCAAAACGGATACGGTTATTCATGAATGGGTGGATGGTCCATACATAACGAGTCTTATTTTGATTTCCGACACGCGCCAATTCACGAATTTCAGCTAGTTTTTCTTCTGGATAAAGTTCACGCCATTTCTTGTTGTGGTATGGATCATCTTTTGGTGCAAAGAAGTATTGAGTCAACTTCAAGTCACCACCATAGCGCATCAATTCTGCACGATCAGCATTGCTCCAAGGGTTACCATAGTATCCTTCGATAAAGCCACGGTTCTTAATTTCAGCGTAGTCTTCAATTGTTACGTTACGCAAGACTGGAGCTTCACTTTCATTAAGCATGTGTTTCAAAGTCGTCAAACCATAGAAGACCGCATCTGTGTCTTTTCCGACGATAGAAATCGAATTATCCTTGATGGTCAAGGCATAGGCATCAATCTTGTCAAAGAGACCTGCTGAAACATTAGACAAGTTTTGTTCTGCTTGTGAACCTTGCCCATGCACTCCAAGATAAATATTAGTTGCACCAGCAACTGCTGATTGACTAGTAGTGTAGGATACTTGATTGTCCTGCAAGACACTCTTCAAGCGATTACGAGTATAGATATCGAGTTGATCGCCCATAACTAGATTGACTTGCTTACGAAGAGCTGTGACTCCTTCTCCATAAGTCACTTTTTGTGGAGTTGGGAAGACCTTGTACTCTTTCTTGAGATAATCTGCGCTCTTGCTGGCAGCTGCAATGCTGTCTTCACTAGCTGGTTTACTTGCAGTAAATTGATCCGCCAATTCAACTGTTCCATCACCTGTTTGTTCTACTTTTGGAACTTCTGGAGTTACAGGTTTTTCAGGACTAGCTGGTTCTTCTTTACTATCAGAAAGTGGCTTGAGCAGTTGAATTTCTGCAGCACTACCAAATCCTGCAGTACCCGCTAGAACTTTAAATTCTATCTTATTGGTTTCAATTGCATCAAAGCTAACAGTCTTTTCTTTAGCATTATTTTCCCAAATACCTGAGGCAACTTTAACCATCTGACCATCTTTTTGAGCATAGATTTCATAAGATGTCACAACCCCATTTCCACCCCCTGGACGTGGAAGATAAGTCAAACCATTAACTTTTTCAGGAGTCTTCAAATTCATGGCGACGGTATAAGGAGCACGGTCTCCAGTCCATTTAGTATGCCAGAAGGTGTTTGGATCATTGTCAAAGGCTTTTTCAACAGCGCCTTCAGTCGCTGTTCCTGGTGTTTCTTGACTAGTTGCAGAAACTGTGAAATAATCTGTTGGAATCAAACGAGGATTTATAAATGGTTTATCTGACAACTCTGCACTATGTAAAATTCCTTTGAACCCACCGATGCTTTCAAGCGGTAGAACCAAGCTATTGTGAGCAAAGCGAGGGTGAGCTGGATTCGCGATACGTTCAATCTTCTCACCATCCACATAGAATTCCGTTGATTGTGGTTTAGTCACAATGGAGATTTGATAACGTTTGTTCTTTTCAAGTTTTTTCTTGAATTGGATATGGAACTGTTCAAATTGATAAGCAAGATAGCCGTCTTTATCAGCTAGATAGATACGGTTATCTCCACTTGTTGAGAAGGTTTGTTCGCCGTCTCCAGTGACAGTTACATCAAACTTCAAGACATGACTTGGACCAACATCACCAGCTAAGCCTTCGATACTGCTATCTTTCTCAAAAGCCAATCCCTGATCGCTTGTCTTCACCTTCTTACTTGCATAATTCTTCACTGTTCCAGGATTGATAGTAAACAAATCACTTTGATCAATCGCTCTGTCAGGATTTGACTGTGGCGCATAAGGGCTCGCTGGTAGGATACGTTCCGCAAATGTCGCTGCCGCACGGTCAGATCCCCAAGTGCGTTCTGAAGTTGTTTGCATGCTCTTGAAGAAGCGTTTAAAGATATCATAAGATGTCAAACCTGTCTCATGAAGATCAATATTGTCATTCCAAACTGCGTGGCCACCACCAATTATATTTGGATTTGATGCTTCTAGAAGTGGACCATGACCTGTTCGGAAATCATTTGGTATCCACCTATTGTATTGTGTTTCATAGTTAGCATAATCACCATAAGCTGCTTGACGATTATCACCATTTGGTACACTATAGGTTGGAATATCTGTTATGTTGATAATCTTAGCTCCCTGAGCAATAGCTTCTTTTGGTTGCTGCCAGCCAATACTCCAGATATCAACTTCTACATCTTTCCAATCAACCGCTGTTTTACCTCGTTTCGCACTGAGCGATCCCCAAATACGAGGCGTATAGCCTTTCCCTTTAATGTATTTAATAAGGTCATTGACATAACGACGATAGCTTTCCTTACTACCATAATATTCGTCCGTACCAATATGAACGGTAGATACGCCATGAAGTGGTGCATCTGGACCATCAAGAAGTTTGTCATAAACTGATTTGACAAAAGCCAGCGTTTCATCGTATTTATTATCTAGGTCAAGCATGGCTACACGTTCTACGTTATGTTTACCTCTGTAATCGCTCAGACTACCCTGATACATGAGGTCAGGGCGAACTTTGACAAATGACAGAGCATGACCTGGTGTGTCAATTTCAGGTACTAGATTAATCTGCAAGGCCTTAGCAAGTTTAATCAGATTTTGCATCTCTTCTTTAGTATAGTGCTCATCTGATGTTAATTTTTGACCATTCTTACCGACAATATCTGTCTCTACACGGAAACCTGTCTTAGCATGTTCTAGAACATACTTAAGCTCTTCTTCTTGTGTTAAGTTCTTACCTGCCAAGTGTTCCTTAAGGAAGATATAGTTATCGTTGAGGTGCAACTGCAAGTCGTTCATCTTGTAGTAAGCCATGTTGAGCATGATGTCTACAAGAGTGTCATAAGGGATAAATTTACGACCTGTATCTAGCATAAAGCCACGGTGACTGAAGCTTGGGAAATCACGAATTTCTCCATTTTGGAGATTGCTTTCCCCCATTTGAAGAAGAGTACGAGTAGCATAGAAGGCTCCTGTGTTCGTTGCAGCTTCGATGGTAATGACACCATCTTGGATAGTGACGGCATAACCTTCCTTACCATAACCCTTGTTTTCAACTTTTTTAAATTCAATTCGTTTTTGAGCCTGCTTGTCACCTGTCGCAAGTTCCAATCCACGGCTTGCAAGGTCTGATTGATAGAAAGTTGCAGCCTGATCAAAGCCTGAATCTCCTGTCGCAAGAACTGTATCTGAAGTGATAGAAGATCGGCCTTCTTTTCCATACCATTGTTGAACAGCTGGTGCTACTTTTGGTTTGACACCCACACCTTCGTCCTGATGTAGCCCCTTGATGACTACTTCAAATTCTTTAGTAAAGGTATGTGAATCTTTAATTTGCTCTACCATAACCTTAACGCGTTGATCAGTTAAAGGCTTATAGATATGATTTTGAAGGTCAATCACACCTTGTTTGTTGCTACCGATAAGACTGACTTTTCCTGGTAGAGTTGGCAAGACAAGAGACTGTCCATCTTTAGCTACAGTCAATTCTGTAACCTGACGGATATCCGTTACCTTACTTGTATCAGGAATATTCGAATAAGCTCGAATTTCTTGAATACCAACGTTTCTCCAGCCCATTGTGCCCGCTTGATAGTCATTGATTTCTAACTTGAGATATTTAGCTTGAATACTATTAGCTAAGTCAACTTTCTCATCTAAAACAGGTTCTCCAGTCTTGGTATGAGCTAGCTTCCATTGTTTTTCTCCACTAGCATTTACATCATCTTGACCTGCATAGTAGAGGCTCCAAGATTTGATATTTGGATCATTTTGACCATTACGAACGCGACGATCCCAATCAATTTCCACATGTCTAATTAGTGTTGTTTTTGACAGCGTTAATTCAAAGGTGGGCTTTTCAATATTTTGATTAGTTGCCCAGCGAGTATCCGGATTACCGTCCACTGCCTTGTCAGCTGTATACGGAGTACCAGTTTCATAGTTATTAGCTTGGGCTGTAGCACCTTCTAAATGGTTACGGTCTTCCCTATCCTCAATCTGCTTTTCAGCTGGTTTGATTGTAGGTGTAGCTGGTTCTACAGGTTTAGAATCTGCTTTTGGTGTTTCAACCGGCTTCATAGTCTCAGCTGGTTTGGGAGCTGTTGGACTTGTTTCTTCAGTTGCTGCAGGACTAGTTCCTGCAGTATTTGCATGATTTGCTTCATGTCCTGCATCTGCCGTTGCTTCTGATTCAGCCTTCTTTAAAACAGCTGCTAAATCGTCCGGCAACTTATCTAGGGGCTGAGCTTGTGTGATTGTTCCTTCTTTCTCAGGTGTTCCACCTGTCTCCGCAGCCTGCACTACATTTGCACCAAAAATACTAGCACCAATCATTACAGAGGCTGCACCAATTGCAAATTTTCGAATACTATAGTGACAGCGTCTTTCAAAAAAATGTCTATCCATTTTTCTCCTATTCCTTTCATCCACTTATTACAGTAAGCGGTCTCATTTCTCATTTAAAAATGGAGAGAACCTAGAGGTTCTCTCCAACTAAGTTATTTCTGTCTGAATTCTAGTTCCTGTAAACTCTAAAATTCAGTCTTCTTTAATTTTCTTTACGTTTTGTTGCAAGGACAGCAGCAGATAAGGCAAGACTGACGCCAGCTAGGAAGATAGCTGTATCAGATTGGTTTTCTCCTGTTTCTGGCAATCTCTTCTGATCTTCTGTTGGAACTGAAGTTTTAGATTCTGCAAGTTTTCCTTGGCCCAATTGACTAATCTGATACTCATGTTTTTCAATAGTTGGTGCTGCTTGATCGCCTGCTGTAGCCAATAGTCCTGTGTAGGCTGGCTTTTCGTTTACCAAAGCTTCTACTGTATTAGCGCCGCCTTTATATTCTGGCAATTCATGAACCAAGGCTTCTACTGCATTCGCACCACCTTTATATTCTGGAACTTCATTAATAGCCGCTTCTACTGCATTAGCGCCACCATTAAATTCTGGCTGAACTGCTAGTGTTGGAGCAGCTTCTTCACCAGCTGTTCCAATCGGACCTTTATACTCAGGCACTTCGAGAATTGGTGCTGTCTCCTCACCTTTGCTACTTGTAGGAGCATCTGGTTTCACAGTCTGATCTTGTAGTTGGTTGAGATATTCTGCAAAATAGGCAATCATTCTTTCAGTTAAGAGATGGTTATCTGTAGCATATTTCATGCTAGCTACTACACTTGCTACTTCCTCTTGATTTTCTTTGCTGGTCAATTTTTGAGCTTTTGATAAAGCTGTTTCATAACCTGACAAATCAAGAGCTATTTCTGTAGCCTGTGGACGACTAAAGATTAACTCAGCAGCAGCTTGATATTTATCACCACCGTCTCCATAAGTCTTAGTACCTGTCAAAACAATTTTCTTAGCTTTGATTGTCTTACCAAAGTCAATATCTTTTGGTTTATTGTTATCTGGCCAATCAGTTGCAGTGAAAGTATGTTCTTTACCAGACTCATCTGTCACAACCAGTTTCACATCACGCAAGTTACCATTTGATCCTGATCCACGTGGCACATAACGGAATCCAGTGATTTCTGTCGCTTCTTTCAAGACCATAGTTGCAGGTTTGCCAACATCTCCACCACTCCAAGACGTATGCCATAGACTTGATAAGTTACCATCAAAGGCATTTGCTAAATCTTCTCCCGCTTGAGCTGGAGCATTTAGACTTTCAAAGTCTTCTGCTACCAAGGCTATTTTCTTTTGTACCAAGGCATTCTTCAGAGCATCAATCTTAGCAATTTCAGCACGCGCTTCTTCTACACTAATGTCATCGTCTGCTTGACTGAGGTTAAAGACAGCTTCCTTCAAGGCATCCATAGATTCCTTAGTATAGTTGGTCATGGCAACTGTTGGCAAGTAGTTCTTCAGAGCATTTTCTGTCAACATCTTACCAGTTAGAGTGATTTCCTCGATTTGAAGTTTATCCATAATGAAGTCATTGTAACCACGGAAGTTAGCATTTCCACCAGAATCTCCACGAGTATTGCTTGCGTTACCAGTTGAGTAGATACCAACCCAAGTATCGCCTGTTTCTGCACCTGTTACGAGGAAGGTTACCTTCTTAGCTTTCTTAGAATCTGTCCAAGTATTTGGCAATTCATGCATTTCCAAATTGCTTGCTTGATTACCTCGACGTCCTGATTGGAATTCTCCCTTACCGACTACAAAAGCATAGGTATTGTCAGAGCCTGCTTCATATTCAAAGGTTACACGATAAGTCTTACCAGCTTCAAAACGGAAGTTTTGAGGAATTGTTTGGTAAACCAAGTTACGACGGCTAACTAGTCCATTTGTCTTCAATGACCAATTTCCTTCGATAACATCATCGACTTTCTTACCATTCCAATCACGTTGTGTATATGGATCATGTTTTTCAGATAAGTGAGTGCGATTATCCTCAACTCCTTCGATACCACCAATTACAAATGGGAAAATACCTTGAGCAACATTTTCAAAGTCTTGTTTAAATGTTCCTTTACCTGTATCATGATTATCTCCGTACATACTTGAATTGTTTTCAAAGGTACGAATTTCATCAAAGTAAGTTGCTTCATCACCAGCTTCACGACTCAAAGTAAGAGTGACATTTGATACATCTGAACCTGTTGTAAAGAAGGCATACATGTTTTGGAAGTAACTTGTATCGTCAACTGTAGCATTGTCACGACGAGTATTATGGGCATAGGCCTTAACATAGTTAAGAGCTAGTGACTTATTGGTATAGCTAGTCACTTCTTTTTCACCAGTATTTACTGTGATACTTGCCTTAGCATTACTACGGTTATCAACACCGACATAAACAGCATACTTAGTATTTGGTTTCAAGCCAGTCAGTTTCTGAGTAAGGCTGACTGTGCTCTTATTGCCTTGGATACGAAGCATTTCATTTGCGCCTTGTGATTTGACAATTTCTGCTTTAGAAGCATCACCAGAAATAGTCCAGTGTTTCAAAGTTCCACTGTTAAATCCTTGGTCATAGATATGCATACCTTCACTCCATGACATTTCAGGATTAGTTTGTTTTGAACGGTAGAGAACATATGGTTGATTTGCTAGAAGGTCTAGGGTAATCTTGCCATCTTTTACAGTTAGTTCTTGTTCTTCTGTCTTACCTTGGTCAGTTAGCTTGTAAAGGTAAACCTTGCTATTTGCCCAATCGCTCGGAAGTGTCCAAGTTGTTGCACCGGCCTGCGTATTGAAGTAGTACATTTTTTCCTTATCAGTAGGAAGTTTCTTACCATTTGCATCCCAGTTCCAAGGAGTCAAGTAAGCTGAACCATCTTGGATGACACGTCCATTGAGAGTCACTGTACGTTCACGGTATTGCTGGCTATTGACATCATTTGACTTACGAGTCACAACAACTTTGTTATTATCAGCATCTACCAATTCCACTCGCATTTCTGGAGTCCATTTATAAGTGCTACCGTTATCAGACATGGTGACTGGTGTACCATTTTCCCACTTGCTTACAGTGAAGTGTTGGAAGTACTTGGTCATGACATCATGAGCAAACAAGTTAGTTACATAGCCATTGTAGTCACTTCGTCCTTGCCAGCCTTCAAAGTCTTTCATGCTGTAACCACCTAGAAGTGGATAGTTGGCTGCACCACCGTAACTTCTGTAATCCCCAACCCAAGAATCTTTTTGGTGGTTGCGGATAAAGCGCGTGATGGCACTGTTGATACCTTTATTAGTATAGCCACCATAGGTCAAGTCAGCTGCCCAGTGTTGGAAAGTAGAGTCGTATTCACCACCATGGCCCCACTCGATTGCAAAGCGCCAGCCTTGTTTGTTAATTTCTTTAGCAAGAACGTGGGTAGCCCAGGCACCATTATCACCTGATTGCCCATTGCCCCAAACGTCCACATAGATAAAGTCAAGACCTTCACCAAGTTTGTTTTTCAATTCTTCCCAACGAGCTAAGCGTCCATGCGCCAAGTCATAAGCAGCATCAATGTTAATACCTTGGTCTAGCCAGTTCCAACCATAGCTGTAACTTCCATCTGGATTTTTACGAAGAATATTTTCGTTAAAGTATTTAGACTCAGGATAAGTTTCAGAAGCGTTAACGTGGATACCTAGATGAGCTCCATATTTCTTCGCTTTCTCAATCAAAGCCTTGAAGTCTTCAACTCCACCAATACGTTTACCAATATCAGCATAGTTTAAGTGGCCTGAGTCATGACCTTCACTACCATAACCTTTAAGGAGAACACCTTGTCCAAGACCATCTGTATGGAGATTGATCTTCTTGATACCATCCAAGGTCATAAGGAATGGGTTTTGTGCTTGAGAACCAAAGTTCATCGCAATACGATATGCTGTGATATCCTTGACTTTTTCCCAACCTTGAGGGTTGTTCATGATACTACGATAAGCAATGGCACCATCTTGCCAGTCCACTTTCTTATCCGCATTGGCATCTTCTGTGATAACAACCTTGGCACTTGGAAGTTCCTTCGTGTATTCTGGGAAGACAATGCCCTTATAAGCTTTTTCCCATTGCCATTCAGAACTTTGTATTCCTACATAGTTTGTATTTCCAACAGTTTGTTTGAATGCTGTCAAACGAGTCCAGTCATTCGAACCACCACCGTAGCTGTTTTGAGAGTTGCTCCAAACACCTGCAGCAAGCTTATCCGTAGAAACAAATCCATACATATAACCCTTAGCCAAGTCCTTCATTGGATTGGTTACGGCAATATGGTCATCTCCACTGACATGCGTGTTATTTGACATAGTTGCCCCATCAAACTTAGCACCAGCTTGGTCGCTTGAAACCGACACAAGTGAATTTCCTAAGAAATTAATAGATGAGAGTAACTTTCTTTCATCATCAATCTTTTGTCCTGGTGTAACTTGGTTATGGTTTACAATCTTAGTCACATCAAAATGAAGTTGATTGTCCACTACTTGCAAACGAACAGTCATATCCGCATTGATAAAATTCTTCTCGTCACGAAGCTTCATCAAGTACTCTGCAGTAGTATCATTGATTTTCTTATAGGTAACTTCAGGGGTAATATCGTGATTATTTACCAAGATTTTCTTAAGTTGTTGAACCTGTCCAGGTAAAGTATGACCATTCAGCGTGTATTCCTTGACACGTGGAAAGGCTTGGTCAATCACTGCTTTTAGGACTTTAGACTGGATAGTATCATAAGTCACTTTACTATCATCTACTACCGCTCCAGTTTCTTTTTCAGCAGTAGCTTCAGTAGTTTGAACTCCATCCTGATTGTCAGTCTTAACATTTACAACTGTTTTCTCAGTACCATATGTACCAGCTTTAAGTAAGATTTTCTTTTCATTTTTAAGATTTTCATTAACAGCAGCTGGCAAAGTAACTGTATCAAAAAGTTTTACATCATTATTTGTTGCATTCAGCTGGCCATCTGATTTTAAGCTAATAGTCAGATGATTCACCGATCCATTTACTGGAGCTGCAACACGACCTCCCTGATACCATGTGCTATTACCTGGTGTCTTATATTCCCAGAACCAACCTGATTTATCATATCCAACAAAGACATTATTGTTTGTGTCTTTAAATTTCAAGAAGACACCAAAACGTGATTTGCCTGTTTCAGATTCTTCTTTGAAAGTGAGATCTACATTCGCGTTACCATTTGCATCCACAGTCAATCCTTGTTTTTCAAACAAGGCTGGTTTGCTAGCATTGTCATTTTGATCTATTGAAGACAACTTATTGTATCGAACACCATTTTCTTCACGAATGGCTACAGTCCCTTGTTGTTCTTTTCTTGCTACAGTTTGCCATTCTGGAGTGACTTCCTTTGGTGTCTCTGGCTTAGTTGGTGCTGGTTTTTCTTCTTTGGGTTTATCTGCTTTTGGCTTTTCTTCAACTGGTTTTTCAGTTTCCTCTAAATTCGCTGGTTTTGAACTAGAAATTCCCTTAATATGATCTTGAATCCATTTTAATTGAGCTGGAGAGAAAAGGATTCCTCCGCTACGGACTCCAACTACACCATTTTGATGAACCCCAATCAATTTACCATCCGTGTCAAAAATACCACCACCGCTGGCACCTGGTTGACCTCCTTGGTAACCAACTCCTTGGACTCCTTCACCATAAGATTCAGCAAAATCCACAGTACTGTTAATAACTGGCGCTAACTTACCAGCAGGATAGCCAAACATATTGACTTTATCCCCAACTTTCTTAACAACTGGCTTTTCTGTAACTTCTACAGGAGCATTTTCAAGAACTGTACGCAATCGTACAAGAGCCAAATCATTCTTATAACCCTTTAGATAGCCATCTCGATCCCAGTGAATCACATCTTTTTTACTAAATTTTACATCATCTAAACCAGGGTAGGATATACTAAAAATATCGCCATCCCCTTTGTCATTATCCACAACCTTACGGATATTTCCATCTTGTTGATCCTTGATAAAGTTATGAGAAACAGTCAAAACAAGATCCTTGCCAATGACAATACCACTACCTTCTCCTGATGGAGTCTTAATCTTAACAGTAGCGCCATAGTTCAACTCTCCATTTTTTGTTTTGGCAACATCGTCAGGAACTAGACTGCCAGTATCTTGTGCTAATTGTTCTTTATTTACCTCTTTACCATTATCAGTAGCTTTTTCAACTTTGCCTTCCAATTCTTTCGGCAACTTGTCAGTAGTTTCTTTGTTTTTCTTTTCAAGAGCTAATAACTCTTCTTCAGTTTTTGGTCCATCTGTTGTTTCAGCAGAACCTGGATTTGCTGCTGCAGCTTCC
Organism: uncultured bacterium; assembly: GCA_963541545.1. Taxonomy (GTDB): domain Bacteria; phylum Bacillota; class Bacilli; order Lactobacillales; family Streptococcaceae; genus Streptococcus. The sequence goes on from CAUTUU010000012.1 coordinate 11,335, forward strand.
TTATCGAACTCTCGTCCATTATCGCTCGCTTTTTTATCCAAATCAGCCAGTTCACTTGGCAAATTATCTGTTGAGCCAACTGTTGGTGTGTTAGCCATTACTGGAGCAGTAGCAAAAAAACTAGCCCCAATCATAACTGAAGCAGCACCTAGTGCAAATTTGCGAATACTGTATGTACAGCGTTTTTCAAAAAATCGTTTATCCATTGACTTCTAATTCCTTTCATTAACTTTCGTAAGCGTTTACATTTCTTGTTCGAAAAATACTCCTTTCTGTCTAAAAAGTGCAACACTTACGTCATTAAATAAAAAATAATTACACTTTTAATATAACAAATGATAGCCGATAAAGCAATAGAAAAGATAGGAAATGAGCAATTTTTCTTTCAATCCTCACAAAATATGAAGTAATACTCAATTGTTTTCAAAAACAACCTTGTCCATTGTCTACTGACTGTGGACTTTAAAACACCTTTTTCCAGTCCTTGAATAACTTCTTGAAACTTATCAATAGACTTCCTGCGAAACAAAATATGGTACAATAGTTCTATGAATTATGAAGCAAGTAAACAATTAAGCGATATCCGTTTCAAGCGCCTTGTTAGTGTTCAGTGCACTACTTTTGAAGAGATGTTAGATGTGTTAAAAAGAGCTTACCAACTTAAGCACGCGAAAGGTGGACGAAAACCCAAATTAAGTCTAGATGACCTCCTCATGGCCACCCTTCAATACATGCGAGAATACCACACTTATGAACAACTTGCGGCTGCTTTTGGCATTAACGAAAGCAACTTAATTCGTCGGAGTCAATGGTTTGAAGAAACTCTTGTTCAAAATGGTTTTACGATTTCAAAAACTCATCTTAGTGCTGAGGATACGGTGATTGTGGATGCAACAGAGATAAAAATCAAGCGTCCTAAAAAAATCAACTAGCGAATTATTCTGATAAAAAGAAATATCATGCTATGAAGACTCAAGCGATTGTCACAAGCCAAGGTAGAATTGTTTCTTTGGATATTGCAGTGAACTATTACCACGATATGAAATTGTTCAAAATGAGTCGCAGAAATATCGGACAAGCTGGAAAAATCTTGGCTGGCAGTGGTTATCAAGGGCTCATGAAGATGTATTCACAAGCACAAACCCCGAGGAAATCAAGTAAACTTAAGCCACTAACTCTTGAAGATAAATCCTATAATCATGTGCTATCTAAAGAGAGAATCAAGGTTGAGAATATTTTTGCAAAAGTAAAAACGTTTAAACTATTTTCAACAACCTATCGAAATCGACGCAAACGGTTTAGATTAATAATGAATTTGATTTCTATAATTATCAATCGTGAACTAGGATTTTAATTTCGCAGGAAGTCTAATGACAGCTTCCAATGTTTGGAAAGCCTTGTTTTTAAAACCTCGTTTTCGAATTTCTTTCCAGACTTGTTCAATATGGTTCATTTCTGGTGTATAAGGTGGAATAAAAGCTAACTCAACATTACTTGGAATCTCTAAGGTACTTAATTTATGCCATATAGCATTATCCATTACAAGTAAAATATAGTCATCTGGATAAGCTTGTGATACTTGCCGTAAAAATTCATTCGTCCACTCAGTATTACATCCTCCAGCAATAAGGAAGAAGGAATCTCCTGTATGAGCATTTATCGCTCCATAACAATAGCGATATTCTCACATATAATAACTATGAATGCTAGGTCGGATTCCTTTAGGAGCCCAACAAGAACTCATCTTACTGATTCTCACGAAACCAGCTTCATCTTGATACATCAAGCGTACTTTGTTATAAGCCCCCTCCTCTTTAAAGCGCTTACTTAAGGTATCGAATGTAGATTTTATTTTTAGACGCCTCAATTGTCTGAACGTCTGCCTTCTTGGGATGTTCAGGTCGAGGAGTGACCATTCGCCAACCATGGGGTTTCAGGAGATAATAGAAACCATCACGTGTGGAAGTGAGACCAATCTCTTTTTGATAGGCTTCAAATAACTGATTGACAGTTACAAATTCCCCAGCCTGAGCAGCTTCTACATGACGTTTTAGAAATGCTTGTTCTTCTTCGTAAGTCATATATTCTCTATGACGCCCACCACGGATCTCTTTAAGAAGAGCTTCTAAACCAAACTCCTTATATTTTTTCAAATTCCTCCAAACAGTTGTTTTATTGCAATCTAGCAGATCCATGATTTCCTTATAACTCTTTTCTTTTGAGCGAAAATAAATAATCTGTAGACTTTTGTGATATTTGGCGTACGATGAATCTCTTAGGAGTTTTTCAATCTTCTGTGTTTCTTCGTTTGTTAGTTTCATAACCACTATTATAAGATGTTTTTTGATTTTATACTCTTCTATAGTATAATCAAAAACTGCTTATTTTATGTTTCCTTAGGGCTTTCTAACCCATATATCACGCGCTTTTGAACAAAAAATACTAATATTACTTTTTACTACTTGCTCCCCCAAAGTACGCAAAAAGGGGAGCAAAAAAGCCCCACAAAAGGGCTAAGATTTGACGAGTTCAGCAGGCAAGAACTAGCGTAGTCACCAGCTACGCTTTTTTAGTTGTTTTTGCTTATCTGATAGGTTTATTATACAAAAAAAGGAAGTGTGTGACCTCTCGGTCTAACTCTCCCTAATCGGCTAGACTATGCAAGCCTCCAGCTGTGAATATATTATACCATGTTTATCACGCGCATTGGTTGTTTTAGCTAGCGAAAAGGTGAGATAAATAAAAGCGCGTGGTTATCAATTTTGTTGACCTTAACAATACGATTTCAAGCAAATATCAAGTGGAAATGTACAGTATTTTGATGTTATAACTCTCCTTTTTCTATCTTTTCTCTAATTATGCTAGCCCAAATATTATAAAAAGGGTGTCCTGCTGGAATAACAGGGGGATTTTTAGCAAATTCTTCTTGTGATAAGGTGGTTTCTTTGTCTAATATTGTACCGTCTGCTAGTTTGGTACCTTTAGGGATAATATGGGATATTGTTGGGTTCCATTTTTCTTTAACTTTTGCCATGTTAAATACTCCTTTATGGTAAAAACAGAACCGTCCCACCTCCTACTGCAGAATGAACTGTTTCAAGGGGAGATGGAAAAGCTCTGTTTATAAGTCAATTATATCATAGTTAATTATTAAGCATGAATTTTTTTATCAGCAATAGCGTCTGTTAGGGTCTGTGAGAAGTTCAACCCTAGGTCACGCCCTAATGTATCCGCCCAACGTGGAATGGTTAGGGTTTTTTTAACAGGTTCTTGACTGCCTAGATATTCTGCAATGTCAACCATAACCATAGAGATAAAAGATTTACTAGGATCATAGACTAGATCTATGTCCTCATCATCCTGGAAAGGGTTGTTAGAAGCCAAAGATAAAGCGTTAATAGGAGTAGGGGTAGGAATTTCTCGCCCATTCTCGATATAATCAGCTAGGTTAATACCGAGCCAATCGCTGGCCATTGCCATAGCGTCTGCCATATCCTCCCCTTGAGTTGCTGAATGTTCAAAATCGGGGAAAGTTACAAAGTAAGGGGCGTTAGCTCCGTCTGTATCGTCGTAATAAAATAAAGCTGGATAAGTGACAAGCATAGTTTACCTCCAAAATCAAAGACAAGCGAGGGACTGCCTTTATTACAGTCCTGCTTGCTTTCTTATCCCTCTTTCAGTGTACTTATTAAGTTCACCATGAGGGACTGTGATAGGTCTTTCCCCTTCCTTCTCCATTTTAACGTGGGAGCCTTTACCACCTTTGGTTTTTATCCAACCATGATCCGTAAGGAGTTTGACCATCTCTTTTTGTGTCATAGGCATAGCGCTTTTACCTCCTGACAACATTATTATAACACGTACTACACGTATTGTAAAGGGGTAATACTTATTATCTATCAAAACGTATCCCCCCAGATTCGTTTCTAAGGGCTTGTAGTTTGTCCGTAGTGTTTTAGTCGTCTAGCACGAAACAAAGCAAAAGAGGGGGCGAATATGAAGCCTACGCCTACATTTACCAACATTTACGCTTGTAATTCTTGTAGTAAAGTTAAATCTAAACCATCAAGGTCAACATCTATTTCAAAATCCATGTTTAAATCTATCTCCATATCCTCTAATTGAATATTCTCCAAATCAATCAAAATATATTCAATCATATCAGCCTACCTTACTTAAATCTCAACATTTCTCAACAAAATACCACAAACGCCTACTTATATACTTCCAGCTCTCCGTTCTGGTGGATTTTCGCAAAGTTTAAGACGGCTATCTGTTTGTATCGGTGGTAACTAGTGAAGCTAGTCCCTGCCATCTCTACACATTCACTCATTGTTTTCTTTCTCATATAGCAATAATGGATAATGAAGTATTTTCTGGCTCTCTCGTTCTCTATGCCATTGATGTCTTGGGCGAATATTTCCAACCCCTCACGGATTGCCTTTTCATGCTCACCGCTCAAATTCCACTGATCAGGTAAGATAAGTTTCCAAGCCTCTTCGTCTATTGTAACTTGGTTTTCACTCCCTGCCATCCTCTGGAATCTCAGAAAGTAAGTCATCCGCTCTCTGACGTTCATCATCGTTTTAAACTTATCCAGCTCCATTAGTTCGCTCCTTTATGATATAATTAGTCTAAAGAGAAGTGAAGTAGAGATTTAGTGTTCCTACGCACCCATGAGGTAGAAGAGATGACGGGACAGGCACACCGTCCACTACTCTTTAGCGCTTAGATTGTTCTAGGCGTTTTTTTGTGCTCACCTATTCCCCCACATTTGCTAAGTGTTCTATAGCTTCCTGCTTTACTCGATATACTGAGGTGGTAGATTTTCCTATTTCTTCAGCTACCTCCGAAGCTACAAGATCATTCAAGTAAAAAAATCTTAGAACAGAACGCTCAAGCGGATTGGCCAGCTTATCGATCAGCTTAGATATTTCCATTCTCTCTTCAGTAAGTCGCTCAATCCTCTGGAGCGTATCCTCTTTTAGCTTCAGAACACTTATAAGATTGTTCTCTGTCTTGTTCTCTCTGCTCGTCTGCACCCTGCTATGGCTTAGTGTTGGCTTTTTGATAATACCACCTTCCAGGGCTTCCAATTCCAAATATAAGCCTTTGATCTCCTTGTTTATCCACTTGACGCCCTCTAGTTTTTCTTTTACCTGCTCTGGTGTCATGCCTTAGCCTCCTTTATGATATAATAGTTTTAAGGAATAATTCATAAAGGAGTCAGCTTTGTGCTGGCTTTTTTTGCGTTTTCTCTAGGTTCGCTCTAGCTTCAAGCCTATTCTCCATACGATTTGGTAAGCAATTAAGAGACGTTTTTATCTCTCTTATCTCCTTGTCATTTTGCAAGCAACTAAGGCAAGTTATTTCTTTGCTTATCTGCTTATCATTTTGTAAGCAACAAATCCAAAATAACAGACTTTTAAATTGCTCTTATCTCCTTATCGTTTGGTAGGAAAATAAGGGGAGTTATTTTAGTTCTTATTTCCCTGTCATTTTGTAAGGAGAAAATCCAAATTAAGGAAGCTAATAAATCTCCTTATCTCCTTACAGTTTTTCAGGGAGCAAAATCAAAATAAGCGATGTTATTTCCTGTCTTATTTCCTTATCGTTTGACAAGGAGAAAAACGAAAATAAGGATCTTTTAAATTCGGCTTAACTCCCTATCGTTTTGTAAGCAATTAAGAAGGCTTATTGTCATCCTTATCTGCCTACCATTCTGCAAGGAGAAAATCCAAAATAAGAGGGCTAAAAACTTCGCTTATCTGCTTGTCGTTTCTCAGGGAGTTAGGGGGGGTATTATTGCTCTTATCTGCTTGATAAATGATAGGGGATATAGCCACTTTCTCGGCGTTCGCTCGGAGTTCAACACACATAACCCTGCCATTTGTCAGGCATATTTACTGCCACTACCTAAGCAAAATCTCACCTTTTCTAACCCTCGGTAAACCTCTCTACCTTTGTAAAACCTTTGTATTTTTAAGTATGTAACCTTGACAAAACCTTTACATTTTTTGCTCTTACCTCACCAAAACCTCACCATTGAAAAACTTCGATACCTTACCAAAACCTTACCGTTCTATGGCTCTAAAAAAGTAGCTATACCTTGTGGTAACCTTGGGGTTCTATCACTAGAAAAAAGCCCTGAACCTTGCTAAAACCTTGCTATTTTGAAGTATGTGGCCTTAGCCTAATCTTAGCCTATTTGATCTATGCTACCTTGTACTAACCTTGTACTTTTTATATGTAACCTCACCCTTATCTCACCCTTTTTTTGGAACGCTCTACTTACTTAAATCCTTGATATATCTAGCTTTTTTAACATTCAAACCGTCTAATATGTAGTATTTGTTTGTTTTGTAAATTGCACACTACTTCATATTATCCTACAATCTCAAACCATTTAGCCAAAATCTATCTCCCTTTCTAGTATAGTAAACAAACTTTTGATAATGCTTGTAATATCGTTTCTGTTTCATGTATTTTGGTCTTTCAGGGAAACTATCAAACATATATCCACCACGTCTAGGACTCCACCCTGGTTCTACCTTTCTGGCTTCTTTTAGTGCAAGCTCCCAGTAGTATTGGCAATCCGTTTTACTACGGTTCAGGGTGCTCTTGTGGATATCTAGACAAGTACCGCAACTAAAATACAAATACCGTTTATAAAGCAACCTGCACCGTCTACCACAATCAGGGCAAAGAAAGAAATATCGATTACCTCCCTTAGTTCCTGCTATTCTGTCTAATTCAAATGACTCTCCACCAAAATCAATCTCTAAATTATCCAAATCAATCTCCAAACGTTGACCGTCCAACTCGGCTACACCCTTAGTTATTCCTCTCAGCTTCATTGGTTTAGTGATTGTTTCTATTGCTAACCGCCTCATTATCTCCCCCTATATGGAAAAACCCAAAACTATTGGGTTCAGTAGTAGTGAAACCACAAAAAGAGGCAATGCCCCTTTGCTACTATTCTTCACTTAGTAAGCCACTTACTACCACATCACGGACAAATTGAGCTTGTTTTTCTTTGGGTAGTTGCAAAGCTTCAAGTAAAGACTCTAGAACTTGCTTGTCAGTTCCTGCAATCAACTTCTTGATGATATTCTGGAATTGTCCTTCCAAGTACTCGCAAAAATGTATCCGCTGTGCTTGTGTTGGCTACACTGGTACTGGTGAACTATCTGCAATCAACAAGAAGCAGGCTTCAGCGATTTGGGCGAATAACTTTGCACGCGCTTCAGGGTGTCTGTATAACTCATAGGCATTTATGCTGGTGTCTTCCGTCCGGAGCTTCTCACCTAGTTCAATCAGTTTAGGCGTATCTTCAAGACATACTGGCGTAGCATCCGCCATAAAATCGTCACGTTTGCGATTGAGTTCCTCTAGTTCCTGATCTGCCTGTTCAAAGTATGCTGGTTCTATCATGGGGCTTTCTCCTTTCTTTATTTGGTTAAAAATTGCGCTTCATCCTCTTATCTTTAATGTCTGTAATAATAAATACGTTCCCCTCTGATTGTTTTCCAATGCGACTGACTAGCTTATCATTATAGATTCTGGCCAGCTCTTTTCCGTTGTGATTGGTGTTGATGATAGTTGTGTCTCGCTTATCAAAAATCTTGAAAAGAAAGGCCTGTACCCAATTATTAGCTTCATTTTTTTGGCTGTTCATAACGCTTTCTGTTCCTAAATCATCAATAAAGAGATAGTCAACCTCAGTCAGCAACTTCAAGGCGTCATACTCTGTAAAATCACTCTGTCTATACTGCCAACCTGACTGAATGCGCGTGATAATCTCAGTAATACTGACAAAAAGCACACTCTTAGGCTCATTCCTAGACTTATAGCCCTCGTTAATGGCTTTGGCCATAGAATAGCATAAATGACTTTTGCCAGTACCTGGATTGCCCATAATCAGCGTGTTCCCTGTCATACCGTTTAGGTACCGCTTAGCTTGATTAATAGCAAACTCCTTGGCCTCGTGTTCCTCTTTTGTCTCGGCTTTGAAAGTGCTAAAAGAGGCCTCTCTCAATTCATTTGACACCGTACTTTCACGCGCTAGCACATCATAGGTTGAAGAGTCCAGATCATAGCCTAGGGCTTTTTCTATGCCCTCTAGCTCCGTCTGTTTGATGTTCTCCCTAGTACATTCCATACAGTAGGGTGATGTATAACCATCTGGCTTTTTGAATTGTACTAGGTTAATCTGATGGGTTGGGCAAAGCTCATCAGTGACCTTTATTTTTTCATTGAGCTGGTCTGTATTCAGTAATTCCATTGTTTCTCCTCTCCGTCAGTAGATAAACGGGTCTTGAATATCATCGTCAGACTGACCTTGTTTCTTTTGCTGAAACAGTCTCTGTTCATCTTCGACTTGTACCATGGTTCTAATACCATTCTGTCGCCAGTTCTTGAGTATTGAATTGATATAGCTAAAAGATCGCTTGCCGTTATCTGCAGCCTTGTCTATGGCAATCTTGATAACCTCTAGCTCCATACCGTCAAGAGTGAGATAGTCAGTCAGTATTTGATATTGTTGCCCATCCATAACCCCTATACGCTTTTGGTAATAGTTAGAGATTTCAGCAGTAGGAGCAGAAGAAGTTTTTTTCTCTATCTCTTCTTCTATCTCTTTCTCTATCTCTGTTGGACACAAGTTGGAAATTGTCAAAGATGGTTGGACTTCTTCCAATTTTGCTTTTTTTCGTTGCTCACGTTTATAGTTTGCCCAGTTTGTTTCACTCTCAACCAAGGCTTTTGCCTGCGGTAGCTCTGCGTTTTTATCTTCATCAATTTGTATTAGACCACACTTAGTAAAGTATGCCATGGTCATATCTATATCATCTTCCGATACATCTAATTTTAGGGCTAATTCTTCCTTGAGATTGTCAAAGTAGCCCTCATAGTATAAAATACAGTCACTTTCTAAGCTCTCTAGCATGAGCCTAATATAAATCACTGTCATAGTGTACCCACCAGGTACCGTTTTTAGTCTCTTGATAAAAATATTATCAAAAAATTTCTTATCAATTTTTAGCCAAAAATATATTTTAGTTTTTGCCATTCTCCACCCCCAGAAACTTCCAGATGTCCGTAACTTTGTAATAGATTTTCCTAGTATCTTCTAGTGGTGGCTGATACCGTCTTAGCCCTGCTTTTTCCCACTTTTGGAGTGTCATGTATTTTATATCTAACTCGTCCATGACTTCCTGGGCTGAGATTAAACCTGTCAGTCGTGGTTTGAGTCTATCACGCACTTCAAGGTATCTTTCCACTACCTCCAGAATGCCATGCGCTAGGTCTTGCTCACTTTCTCGGCTTAGGCTAAACATATCCGCCCACCTCCTTCAAGGTTTCTTTGTAGCTTTCTAGGTCGCTATTCATCAACACCGCTAGGCGCTTGCTCTCCTCCTGTACTTGATTATAAAAAGCCTTAGCGCCATCTAGTAGCTCGCCTTTATTCGCTGGGATAAAGTAGCCACTAAAAACGCCATATCTAACCCCCACAATAGGGATGTTATGCTTGACTACTAGGCGCTTAATGATGTCGCGTACTGTTCTTTCTGTTAGCTTGGTTGTCAGGCTGATTTCTGCCCCTGTTATGGAGTTCTCAGCCCCTACCTTGATTAGTCTTAATACTCTCTTATCATTCTCTGATAGGCTCATTCAGTTCCTCTTCTCCTTTGCTTTTATTCAAAAAGGTTATTTGTCCGCTCGCTACCCCTTGCAAAATATCTTTTTGAGTTTCTATGATTGTATCCAAGGTTTTCAAAATAGCTGTCTTAGTCTCTAAATCCAACGCTTGTTTTGTCAACAAGCCCATAGTTACAGCTAACTTTGTTGCATTGTCCATACACGTAGCTAGAAAAATCTCTTTTGAAAAATAAGGTTCATCTGGTATTTTTTCACTATCAAGGTATATCTTCACTGTGTAACTCATTCCATCCCTCCCCATACGTTGACGCCTGCAAGCTGGATATAACGCCCATAATCAGGGTTTAAATCCTCGCTAGGTGTTTCTATCGTCTGTTTGCTTTCTCGCTCAATTTGGGCGCTTTTTTTGCGGTCTCGGTGGTTTAGATAAAGCAGTAAGCCAATCAATACCACGGTAACAAAAATCGCCTGTGTGTTTGTTAAATCTAGTTCGTTCATGTTATGCCCTCGCCTTATAGTTCTTGATAAATTCCGCTTGTTTAGGTTGTTCCATATTCAGCAAGTCGTCTTCGGCTTGTGCCATTTCTTTAATATCTTTAGTCATGGTATGCCTCCAGCTCTTTAGCGTCGTCATTGTTCAAAAGCAAAAAGGCTATTTCATTTAGACGATCGTATAGCTTTTCATTCTGGGCGTATGCTGTATCAGTGTATTTTTTAGCAAGCCATAAGAACGTCGTTGTATCTTTCTGTAGTGCAAACTCAAGCCCTTCAAGAGCTAGGTTATTCATTTCTAAAACATTCATGATGTCGGTTAATTCGTTCCCTAATTCTGCTAGTTTCTTAGCCGATAATAGAACTTGTTGGCTTGATGTTGCTTTTTTTGTTGTCATGTTTTTTACCTCTTTTTCTATCTTTTTATACTTGCCCTGATGGCTTTTTAATGCTTTTTTACTATACAGGATATCCTCACGCTCAAGATTGCCGTCGGAAAGCGTGGGGATTTTGAATGGTTGTTTCTTATACAGTTTTTCTTGCCTACAGCCTCATGCTCTCGGTCGCCAAATTTCTGAGCGTGGGGCTTTTTGAGTTGTTTCTTATAACGCTAATCCTCACGCTCAGACTCGCCAAATTGAAAGCGTGAGAAAGTACCAGTTTAAAGAGTTGGCGCTCTCCGTATGGTCAAATTGCCCTAAATATGCTATAATCTAGGTATAAATCTTTACTAAAACCTCTTTGATAATAGCTTGCCTGCTTTGTTAAATTCGTTTTAGTGTTAGTGTGAAAGGCTTTGCTGATTGGTCTCGGTAAGCCTTTTTTGTTGCTCTCACGCGCTTCTTTGGCGTGTTTTTTTATTTCTGAATGCCATAGCCTTGATTTCTTGGTAACTCATATTCAAGCCAATCATGGCTATTACCATGTCCTCAAATGCCTGGTATTGCTCCAGCTCGTCACTGGTCAAGCTATCGATACCATTATAGCCCCCACGTTCCGCCCTTAACTGTTTAGCGTTCCTGTCGGTTACTGCCTTCAGTAACAAGTTGTTCATGGTGCTATGCGCGTGCTTGGGTTTTGCCTCCCATGTTTCAATACTGTCATGCAAAGTTTTTCTTTTTGGCTTTTCTAGCGCCCTCTGCATACGAAACTTAGAAAGTTCCTCACGCATTTCAAAGAAGGCTTTGACTAGGTTCATTTTGAATTTACGAACTGGTCCAGTATTCTTTAGATAAGTGATCAGCAAGGTCGCTTGTTGTTCATTTAGGCGATATATTTTCATTGGTCTCCCTCGGCCGTCTAATTTACGCATTTCAAATGCGATAATTCCGTAGCTTTCAAAATCAGCTTTATGCTTCCTTAAAAGTTCTTGTATTGTGTGATGAGTGACTCCAGCACATTCGGCGATGATCTCACTCGTAGTATACGGCTCTTTCTTTCCGTCCATGTAGACTAATTCCATGTTTTTGCTCCTTTCTAATTTTCTGGTGAAAATTCAATTAAATCAGACAAACGAACTTTTAAAGCGTTACAAAGCTTGATAAGGGTAGAAAGCTTTACGTCAGTTTTGTTGTTTGTTAAGTTTGAAATTGTAGACTCAGCTATACCTGTTTCGTTGGAAACTTTACTAGCATTAGTCTTTTTTTCAGCAAAAACAATTAGTAAGTTATTTTTTAGCATAGGCGCTCCTTATTATTTTTTGTTAACTAATCATTATAGCGTAATGACTAATTTAATGATATGGTACAACATATAAAACATATTGTCAACACTTAAATTATTATTTTATATTTTACTTTTATTAGCGTGTGCGCTATAATAAATAAAAAGAGGTGGTATTATGTTAATAAATAGATTGGCTATACTATTGGCTGAAAGGTCAATGAGTGGTGCGCGTTTAGCAAGTGATACGGGAATTGCACAATCAACAATTTCTAAGATTACTTCAAATAAATCAAAACAAGTTGATTATGAAACAGTTAATAAAATCTGTAACACTTTAGGGGTTACTTCGGACGATTTTTTTGATTATTCTCCAATAGATTATGAGATAAAATATTTTATCGACGAAGATAGTGGAGATATATTTACTTTTATTAAAATCTTAGATAGAGATAGACCGGTTGCTACACTAGAGTATAAAGTGGACCTTGAATTTCATATAAACACTAATAAGCCAGATAATCTTGTTGGTATTGAGGAAATTAAGCGTAACTATCAGCAAGTAGAGATTGTCACAGTGAAAGTTTGTTTGAAGAAACAAAACAAAGAAATTTATGATAAATTCACTAAATTACCTAGCAATTTCCAAAATATTTTTACAAACGATTTACTTCAAGTAGTTGGTAAAAATATAAAAGAGTATTTAATACAAGAATTCAAAGAAGAGTTTGTTTTTGCAAAAAATTCTTCAGGACATGTTGACCAGCTTTTAAGCGAAGATATTCAAATTATTGTTAGTTCAAAAATTGTTGATTGCAAATTTGAGTTACCTTTTTAAAAATTTTCATTTGTTACTATCTTGAAAAACTGAAATATAAGTTTTCCTAGTTTTTTGGTATGTTATAATCTGAAAATGTCAACTTTTGTCAACATGACCCCAAATAACTTAAAACCATTGAAAGACTTGTAAGTACTGGTTTTTCTAGCTTTTGAAATCTTCAAAAATTCATGTTTTTTCACGTTCTGCGCGTGATTTCTCAAGCTTCGTTCGAGCTTCAAGCTCATATTAGCCCCATATCCGCTTTGTTTCCAACTCTGGTATTATTTACCGTCTGACTACTTAAAAACGAAAATAAGGGGGTTCTCGTAGCCCCTAGCATGATATAAAACCTTTTTGATAATGGCTTGCCTGCTGATGTATTTTAGAAAGGTTTAAATCATGAAAATAACTGAAGTTATAAAAAAAGACGGTAGTAAAGTCTATCGTGCTAATGTATATCTAGGAGTTGACCAGGTAACAGGAAAGAAAGTTAAAACTAAGGTAACAGGTCGGACACAAAAGGAAGTTAAGCAGAAAGCTACTCAAGAAAAAATAGCTTTTCAAAAAGCAGGATCTACAAGACAAAAGGCTGTTACCATAAAAAACTATCAAGAATTAGCCAATCTCTGGTTAGAAAGTTATAAGAATACGGTTAAGCCAAACACTCAAGGAAATGTTAGAAAGTTAATTGATAATCATATATTGCCTATTTTGGGGGCTTACAAGCTCGATAAGCTCACTACTCCACTTATCCAGTCAATTATCAACGAACTTGCTGACAAGACTAATAGAGGGGAAAAGGGGGCTTTTCTACACTATGACAAGATACACGCTTTAAACAAACGTATCTTACAGTATGGCGTAACCATGCAAGCGATACCGTCCAATCCTGCGCGTGATGTTGTTTTACCTCGCAACACTCAGAAAGCAAAGCGCCGAAAGGTAAAACACTTTGAAAATCCAGAATTAAAAAAGTTTCTTGCTTATCTCGATAATTTAGATAGCGATAGATATCGTTATTACTATGAGACAACGCTCTATAAGTTCCTATTGGCTACCGGTTGCCGTATCAATGAAGCTTTAGCCCTTTCCTGGTCTGATATTGACTTAGATAATGCCGTTGTGCATATTACCAAAACACTAAATCGGGATCTAGAAATCAATAGCCCAAAATCTAAGGCTAGTTATCGGGATATAGATATAGATCAAGCGACTGTTAGCATGCTGAAGCAGTACAAACTACGCCAAACTAAAGAGGCTTGGAAGATAGGGCAACGTGAAAGTGTAGTATTTTCTGATTTCATTCATGAGTATCCTAGCAGTTCAAGACTTAAAAGAAGATTGCAAACACATTTTAAGCACGCTGATGTTCCTAATATAGGCTTTCACGGATTCCGTCATACTCACGCCAGTCTCTTACTTAACTCTGGAATACCATACAAGGAACTCCAGTACCGCCTAGGCCACTCCACTTTATCAATGACCATGGATATATATAGCCACCTCTCAAAAGAGAACGCAAAAAAAGCAGTATCATTCTACGAAACTGCACTAAAAGCACTATAGGGGGAGCAAATTAAAAAATCAACATTTCAAGACAAAGTAAAAATCCAATAGCAACAGGTTTTTTGTTAGATTTATTTTGAAAAAGGCCGATTTTGTAGTAAAATGAACCAAAAATAGTACATAATATGGTATAATTTTCTTATAGCATATTCAATAGATTTTCGTAAAAAAGTTCTCTCCTATTGTGAGCGAACAGGTAGTATAACAGAAGCATCACACGTTTTCCAAATTTCACGTAATACCATTTATGGCTGGTTAAAGCCAAAAGAGAAAACAGGAGAGCTAAACCATCAAGTAAAATGAACAAAATCAAGAAAAGTTGATAGAAATAGACTCAAAAACTATCTTACTGACAATCCAGACGCTTATTTGACTTAGATAGCTACTGAATTCGGATGTCACCCAACTACCATTCACTAGTGGATTGAAACCAAAATAGTACACTACAGCTGTTAAAACATTTTTAGAAATTAATTTAACTTTCCTAATTGATTTGTTCACATCTTATTTCAATCTACTATAAAATCAAATTCAAACCACGTCAGCGTCGCCTTACCCTACTCAAGTACATCCTGAGCCTAGCTTCTTAGTTTGCTTCTTAGTTTGCTTTTTGATTTCCAATGAGTATAAAGTCTCCTTAATACTGTAGAAAAACAAAACGCATATCATCAAATTTTTTCAACATCTGATAATATGCATTTTTTTGATTTTAAAGACTTTTCACCCAGCCTCATGCGTTTTAGAAACGAAGAAATTGATTCTTAATTTGAATTTTTCTCTTCTATACTTCCTGTACAAAAACCAATTCCTGTGGTTGGGACAGGTCTTCTCTGTAGACAAATCCGGCAAAGTTCAAGCGACGAGCTTCCTCCACTGTTTGTACTTGATTTTCTATCAGGGCTGTTAGGAATGCACCACGCGCTTTCTTGGAAATGGTTGAATGTATTTTCAGCTGACCACCCTTGTCCTCCATGAATTTGAAGGTCACCATTTTTTCTCTGATTTCCTTAGAAAATACAGTTTCAAACTCTGACGACAGGAGGGAGAAAATCACTTCCTCCTTCTTCATAGCCTCATCATAAGCTGCCTTCCAATGGCTCTTCAAAGTCTTACCAGCGACTTTTAACTTCATCAAAAAGTCCAAACGGTGAGGTGCCATAGGTGACAAGGCTGGAACGACTCCGTACAAAGCGGAGGTAATAAAGACATGATTTTCAAGATAGACTTGTTCTGCCTCGGTCAATTTATCTCGCTTGATGTGGCGATACATGAGCCCATCAAAAAGTTTTAAGGCTGGGTAGTGTTGGGCAGTTTGCATTTTCAAAGCTTGGATATGTTGAAATTCTTCCGTCGCCTTCTCGGCTGAAACCCTATAAAAAGTTTCCAAATCACTAGCAGAATAGAGGGCCAAGGCATCAAGAACCGCCTGACTTTCTGGTTTTAAAGGAGCGGCTTCAATACTTGGCAAATCTGTGTTCATTTCTTTTGCTGTTGGGATTAAAATTTTCATATTGATAGTGTAGCATATTTTTTAGCTACTACCAAGAAATTCATCTGAAAAGAAACTGAGAAAAGTCTTAGAAATCAGAAAAACGCATCTATCAGGTGTTGCAAAACCTGATACTATGCGTTTATTATGGAAAGATTTACTTCATTTTTTCCTGAAATTGAGATTTTTCTCCAACCTCTTCTCTTACTGCACCTTAAAGGTCTTGAGATAATTGTCTTTACCTACTTGTCCTTCAAAGTTTTTACCATTTTCGAGATAAGGGAGGTCATCTGATACCGATGCCTTGACCTTGTAAATCTTACCATCAACTTTAAAGAAGTAGACGGTATCGCCCTTGATAACAGCTGATTTGAGGTCTGCTACCACACCCTTGATGCTTTCTGTTGTTGCATTGTCAATTTCAAGGTCATTTTTATTGGCATACTTGCTGAGCAGTTCTTCCACTGTCGTTGCTACGATAACATTTTGGTACTCAACTGCATCCACCAAAGCATACTCTTTGACCAAGCCAGCATTGTCCTTCAAGCCCATGATGTAGAGAGGCTTGTCATTGAGATTGATGAGAATTGGGAAGGTTGCCTTGTAAGATTTCTCCTGGACAGCACCTTCTGCTGATTCACGGGCCGATTCTTCGGTTGCTGAAGCCAAGCTGTACTTGGTGATTTCTCCTGTTCGCATATTTTCAAGAATGAAACCAAGATTACTCTCATCCGCATTAGCCGACGTCACACCTGTATAGAGGTAGATGTCATTGCCGATAGACAAGTAATTATAGCCCTTGGTAGTCTGGGTCACGTTTTTCTTGGAAATCATGGCATTCCAAAAACCGTCCTTGTACTTGCCGTTATAGTTGATTTGCTCAATGGTTTCCTCAGCTGGATAAACCCTGTCCACCCATTCTGGAACATCTGACAAACTGTATTCCTTGGTTTCTCCATTTGTAGCATCCAAGATAATGACTGAAACAGGACGAGGAACCGCAAGCCCAAATTGCTTTTGGTAAACAGTTGCCACATAGAAAGGATTGCCCTCATCGTCCACCTCGAAGGATGGAGTCTTGAAGATTTTGGTTGGGTACTTCAAGCGCAGGTGGCGTTTGACGTCACGGTTAAAATACTCCGAATCCGAATACTTGATTGGTGTCTTCAAGTCCACCAAGTCCGCATTTCCAGTCACCATGTCCACCTTGATATACTCACCGATTCCCTTGGCTTGATTATTAAACCACTTGATAGGGTCTGCATATTCTAGTGGCGTCACTCGATAAGGTTTCCCATCAATCGTCAATTGAGTATAAGTATCTGCCGCCACGTACTGTGACACCTTATCGGTTAGGGAACCCAAGTAGCGGTCGCCAATTTTTTCAGCAGTACTTCTATCTAGGATAGGAACCTTACTGGTATCAGTCTTAGGAAATTCAGTAAATTCTTTTTCCGTAACCGTGACTACATTGGCATAATTTTTAGCCTGGAAAATACTAGAAGTCACCAAGGAAACCAAAGCTGCCAAGAGAAGAATTCCTCCAATAGAAGCTAAAAGAACTTTACCTAACCGATTGATTTTGAAGCCCTCAAAATTTAAAGCAGCTTCCGCCTTGCCGTGGCGCACATGAACCGTTTTGACCAGATTGATTCCCTTGCCAAAGCCAAATAAGATTGCCACAACTAACAAATGCCCACAGAGAAAAAAGAGAAATTCCCAGCTGGTCAGGTTAAGAGGCGGTAAAAAGATATACCAGGTCGTTGCGATAAAAATAAGTTCAAAGATTATCCGTTTCATTTGCTTTCCTCCTAAATGATTCGTCCTTCCAAATGATCCAGTTCATGCTGGCATATCTGGGCTGGGAAGCCTGTCAAGGTAATGGTCTGTTCCTGCCACTTGCTGTTACGATAGGAAACCCTTATGGTTTCATAACGCTTAGTAGGTCTCACACCTGTCAAGGATAAACAACCTTCCTCTGTCTCATAAGGTCCTTCAAAGGATAGGAGCACTGGGTTGAACATGACCATGGGAACCAAGCCAAGATTAAAGATAATCACGCGCTTCTGCACCCCAATCATATTGGCAGCCAGACCAACACAGGTCTCACGATTTGCTAAGAGCGTATCCTGTAAGTCTCTAGCAAGATACAGATCTTCCTGACTTGCCGGCTGAGACACCTGAGATAAAAACAAAATATCCTTCACAATTTTCTTTTCCACTTCCTCGCACTCCTCTTACTTTTTACTATATTATAGCAATTATAGCACAAAAGCCGATAACTGCAAGCCCTTTCCCTCAACTGTAGTAAAAAGCCATCCGAAGATGACTTTTTGCTACTTAATTTCTTTATATGTTACTTCCATGCCACGCTTAACAGCTGGACGATTGGCAATTTTTTCTGCCCATTTTACTAAATTCTGGTAACTTAAGGAATCTAAGAATTTTGCAGAACCTTGATAAAGCTTTCCTTGAACTAACTGTCCATACCAAGACCAGATAGCAATATCTGCAATCGTATAGTCATTGCCTGCAATATAAGGTTTCTGAGCCAATTCCTTATCCAATAAATCCAACTGGCGTTTCACTTCCATCGTAAAACGATTAATTGGATATTCCAATTTTTCAGGAGCATAATTAAAGAAATGTCCAAATCCCCCACCTAGAAAAGGTGCTGCACCTGCTTGCCAGAATAGCCAATTCAAAACTTCTACCTTTTCCACAGGATTGCTTGGTAAAAAGGCTCCAAATTTCTCAGCAAGGTAAAGAAGAATATGAGCAGACTCAAAGACTCTTACTTCTTCAGTCCCTGACTGGTCCAACAAGGCTGGAATCTTTGAATTTGGATTGAGCTTTACAAAGTCTGAACCGAATTGATCCCCATCCATGATAGCAATCTTATACAAGTCGTAAGCTGCTTGCTCAAAACCAGCTTCTAGCAATTCTTCCAATAAGATAGTGACCTTCACACCATTTGGTGTTCCCAGCGAATAAAGTTGAAAAGGTTGTTCTCCTTTTGGCAAGTTTTGTTCGAAACGGGCACCTGCTGTTGGTCTATTTAGTCCCGTAAAGGCACCTTGATTACTAGCCTCATCCTGCCATACGGTCGGTAATTGATAAGCTGACATCAGAAACCTCCCTTAAATCGCATTCTTGTCAAAGCCAAGTTTGCGTTGGATAAACTTAACAATTTCGACAATGATAATCATTGAGAAGCTTCCACCCATAACGATTCCCCATTGTGACAAGTCTAGTTTAGTTACGTGGAAGATTCCTTCAAGCGGTTCTACGACGATTGTTGCCATGAGAAGGATGAAGGATACCAAGATGGACCAGTTGAAGGTCTTAGACTTGAATGGGCCAACTGTCAAGATGGATTGGTAAACAGACTTGACATTGTAGGCATGGAAGAGCTGAATCAAACCAAGGGTTGCAAAGGCCATAGTAAGGGCATCCGCATGAATGGCATGATTGTCACCCACGTGAACTGGGTAAAGAAGAGCAAGACCATAAACACTCATAACAATAGCTGCTTGGAGTACACCTTGATAAATGATAGAACTCAAAACACCACCTGAGAAGAAGCTTGCCTTACGACCACGTGGTTTATGGTTCATGACACCAGGCTCAGCAGGTTCAACACCAAGAGCGATAGCTGGGAAGGTATCTGTTACCAAGTTAATCCACAAGAGATGAACTGGCTGTAAGACATCCCAACCAAACAAGGTTGATAGGAAGATAGTCAATACTTCAGCAGTATTGGCAGAAAGTAGGTACTGAATAGTCTTTTGAATGTTTGAGAAGACCTTACGTCCTTCTTCCACTGCGACGATAATAGTCGCAAAGTTATCATCTGCAAGAATCATATCAGAAGCTCCCTTAGAAACCTCTGTACCAGTGATTCCCATACCGATACCGATATCGGCTGTTTTCAGAGCTGGCGCATCATTGACACCGTCACCTGTCATGGCAACGACCTTACCTTGTTTTTGCCAAGCCTTAACGATACGAACCTTGTGTTCTGGAGACACGCGGGCATAAACAGAGTATTGACCAACTACTTTTTCAAAGTCTTCATCTGACAGTTCGTTGAGCTCAGCACCAGTTAAAACGTGGCCTTCTGTATCATTTGCATCGATGATTCCCAAACGTTTAGCAATAGCTTCTGCAGTATCTTGATGGTCACCTGTAATCATGATTGGACGGATGCCAGCTTCTTTAGCCACACGAACAGCCTCAGCTGCCTCAGGACGTTCAGGGTCAATCATCCCAATCAAACCAGTAAAGATTAAATCATTTTCAAGCTCTTCAGAAGTGAGGTTTTCTGGAATGATGTCAATAATCTTATAAGCACCTGCAAGGACACGCAAGGCTTGGTGAGCCATTTCAGAGTTGTTTGTGTGAATGAGGTTTGTAACCTTCTCATCAATCGGAGCAATATCCCCAGCTTTGTCACGAAGAACACAACGTTTCAAAAGTTGGTCTGGCGCACCCTTGACTGCTACGAGGAAGCGTCCATCTGCAAGTGGATGAACTGTTGACATAAGCTTACGTTCAGAATCAAATGGCAACTCAGCCACACGAGGATATTTCTCTAAGAAACCTTTGACATCGTAGCCCTTGTCCAAGGCATACTGGATAAAGGCTGTTTCAGTAGGGTCACCAATCAGGTTTCCTTCCACATCGATTTTCGTATCATTTGCCAAGACAACTGAACGTAGAAGAGGCATTTCAAGACCTAGTTCAATGTCATCAGCTGAGTCATATAGGACTGCATCGTAGAAGACTTTTTCGACGGTCATCTTGTTCATGGTCAGCGTACCAGTCTTATCAGAAGCAATGATTTCAGTTGAACCAAGTGTTTCTACTGCTGGCAACTTACGAACGATTGAGTTTCGTTTGGCCAAAACTTGAGTACCAAGGGCAAGAACGATAGTTACGATAGCTGGGAGCCCTTCTGGGATAGCTGCAACAGCAAGGGCAACAGAGGTCATCAACTCACCAAGTGGATTTTTGCCTTGAATGAAAACTCCAACTACAAAAGTAACAAGGGCAATGACCAAGATAGCATAGGTCAAGACCTTAGAAAGGTTGTTCAAGTTTTGTTTAAGTGGTGTATCAGTCTCATCCGCATCTTGAAGCATGCCAGCGATATGACCAACTTCCGTGTACATACCTGTATTGACAACAACACCAAGACCACGACCATAGGTTACGTTAGAGTTTTGGAAGGCCATATTCACACGATCACCAATACCAGCATCTGTAGCAAGATCACCTGTCAGGTCTTTTTCAACTGGAACAGACTCACCTGTAAGAGCTGCTTCTTCAATTTTAAGCGAGTTAGCTTCTAATAAACGAAGATCCGCTGGTACTACATCACCTGCTTCAAGGGCAACGATATCTCCAGGTACCAATTCTTTAGAGTCAATCTCCGCCATATGCCCATCACGAAGAACGCGGGCAGCTGGACTAGACATGGATTTGAGGGCTTCGATAGCTTCTTCTGCTTTCCCTTCTTGGTAAACACCAAAGGCAGCGTTGATGATAACCACAGCTAGGATGATAATGGCATCTGCGATATCTTCCCCACCAGAAGTCACGACTGACAAGATTGCTGCCGCAACTAGGATAATAATCATCAAATCCTTAAATTGCTCGATAAATTTGACCAGGATTGATCGTTTCTCGCCTTCTTCGAGTTCATTGTGGCCAAATTCGGCAAGGCGCTTTTCCGCCTCACTTGATGACAAACCTTGCTCGGTCGCATCCACAGCCTTCAAGACCTCTTCAGGACTCTGAGTGTAAAACGCTTGGCGTTTTTGTTCTTTTGACATGTGTCTCCTCCTTGACATTGTGTGCAAAACAGACTCTCTTTTTCTCATCGTATCTTTTCACGACAAACAAAAAGAGACCTGTTAATCATAACAAGTCTCGCTGTTTAAGATAGGGCCGGAAAGCATACTTTTCAGTATAAAATTCGGAATGACGACACTATCACAGGTTTCTGCCAGCTACTCCCTTGAGTAGTACTATTATACCAAATTTTGAAAAGTTTTCAAGACGAAGAATGTTTTTCAACATTTGATTTCTCGGAATTTTTTAAAAATAGCAATGGGATGAGTAAAGGCATAATCATCATATATGCATAAGAATATCTAAAATAGTTTACAATTGGGGAATATATACATGTTAAAATGATTGACACAACAAAAAATACTACTGGGAAAAGCCTCTTATCTCTTTTCAATATTGCTAACATTAAAATTAAAAGTAAACCAATTGTATAAAATCCGGGTCTATAGAGCAATCCAATAACTGACGAATCACCCAGAGCCCAATGTATTTCATAAACATATTTATAGAGTTTACCATACATATTGTCTCCCTGAGAAAAAGTCATTCCTTTATCATATATTTTTTTATTTCCAAACCAATTATATTCGCGACTATACATAGCCACATAATAACTAGATACATAAGCCATATCAGGAAGATTATATATATACCAGTAAGAAACGGATAAATTTAAAATAGCATCGATATATGTCTTAGGATGATTTCTATACCCCTTCCACCATACTTTAAAGAATTCCCGTTCTTTTCCCTTGAATTGTTCATTCTTCATTGGATTTTTTATGGGATCTGCTGCACTATATAAAAAATTTTTATTATTATCTAATCCTAATGTCGAATCATAGAATTCTAATTCAGATTCAGTAAAACTATCTGGATGATAATAAACAGCCGCTGCTAATTGCTGAAATCTGGATGATAAGTAATCATATTTTTTCTGTGATTCCTCTGGTTTTAATATAGTATTTCCTAATGTATTAAACACCAAGGTTACTACAACTGAAATTATTACATATTTTGCTATTTGCTTCTTATACATTTTACTATACAAAAAAAGTAAAACAACCCCTACTAATACATAGATGACTGCTTTTCTATGTAACATATATACCCCTAAAAAAGAGAAAGTAAATAAGGGTAAGCTATAAACATTAGAAAAAAAACGACTTGGTAAATATATCATAAATACCATAGATAAGAAAAATAAAAGTAAAAAATCAACTAAGTAAACGTCTTTATATAGAGCAAAACTCATGATAATGAAATCAGAAAAGCAAGCATAGAAAAGAAATAGTCCAATCTTTAAATATATATTTATATTAAAAATCTCAAAAAATTTATAAATAACAAAAACTACAACAACTGAGGTAATAATTAAAGTCAAAAAGTTAAAAATTGAAACACCAATTCCTAAGCTTTCAAAGTATTTAATTCCAAATTTTGAAAATAGACTAACAACCCAGGTGTATATATATGGGTGTGAATTTGTCAAAGGCCAATAACCCAATCCTTCTTGAATAGTATACATACTATCCCAAGTTGTAGATCCCGGGAAAAAAATAAAAAACATAAAAACACGAACCAATATAAATGGTAATAGCATCAACAAATATAGTTTTTTTCTAAAATATTTTTTCTCAGTATTAATCGAATACAATGTTTGGTGTTTAAACCAATTTAATAATAGTCTTAGTAAAGTATTAATAGCAAAAAAGGAAATCAAAACAAGAAGCAAAAATGCCAGAATTGAAAATTTATTTACAGTCCCTCTTAAAGTAGAATGTGTATAAGTAACATCACTCCCTACGATATGTAGAATCGAAAGTAATAAAGCAAATATACTCACTATTAAATTTTCTCTAACTTCTAATCTCGTTAGTTTAGAATTACTAAAAAAATAGATAGATAAAAGAAAAATAACTGTAGAAGTCAGTACATCAGTTTGGAATAATTTAAATAATGATTTAAGGTCTACTACTTGTAGCGTTCTATTAAAAGTTAACATCAATGTCAAACAGCAAGCTACTAATATCTCGAATAATAAATTTGATTTTTTTGTATATTCAGCAAGCACTATCTAAACACCCACCTTCTTTGAACTTGATAACTAGCAAGAAATAAAATTGTATCGACTACTATTTTAATCGCTGTTTCAGAACCAGAAAACATATTCCAAACAACTGTCACCATTGCTGCAGACAATAACATTTGGAAAACAGCCAAGCTATAGTATTTAACAATCGTTTTATGAATTCTTTTTTCACCATCAAAGACAAAATTCTTATTCATTGTAAAATTAAAATAAGATGAGATTATTCTTGCTAAAATAGTCGATAATAAAATCAATAGTGCTCCCCTATGAATTCCTACAGATAGAGAAATCCAAAGAAACAACTGAAACAACCCAATATCAACTAAAAAGGAAGAAAGAGAAGATAACAAATATTTAAAGAATGAAGCAAAGATTACTTTGTAAATTCTCAATGAATCTTTAATAGGATTGAAATGAGTTTCAGCATTCCCATCAAAGTAAATAGTTTCAATCCTTATTTCTTTGATGGGAATTGAATTATCAAATGTATAGATTAACATTTTAGTTTCATACTCAAACCGTTCACCTGAAATCTCTAACATATCATGCAGAATTGCCTTTGGAAAGCCTCTAAGTCCAGTCTGAGTGTCTGTAATTTTTCGACCATAAAGCAATTTAAATACTAATTTTGTAAGCTTATTCCCAAATTTACTTTTTGGTGGAACATTTTCAGAATCAAAATCACGACAACCTAAAATGAGTGAGTCAGGATAATTAGAAATTGTTTCTACCATAGATAAGACATCTTCAACCCTATGTTGTCCATCCGAATCAGCAGTGACAATCCCGTTATATTCTTCTACATTTGGCATTGTCAGAAAATAGTTAAAGGCATTTTTTAAGGCACGACCCTTTCCTAAATTTTTTGCATGGGTTAATATCTGACATCCTTGTTTATCTCTTAGTTGTTCAAAAATATAACCACATTCTGACCTACTTCCATCGTCTACAATTAGAATATCTTCTAACCCAGATTGCCTTAATTTTTCTATGTATTGAATCAAATCAAGTGGAGGATTTAGGGCAGGAATAACAATCAATGTTTTCATATAATCTCCTTTGGTATTTGCTAATATTTTTGTATAAAAAAGCATAAACTTCCAGATATCATTTTATCATGTTTCCTAAAAAAAAAAAAGCATTTTCTGCTTTGTATTTTCTTAGTTTTATCCGGGCAACTTCTCAAAGTAACTTCCACTTGCCCAACCAAAGTGGAAATTAGTCTAAA